>JARFPR010000351.1 GCA_029288195.1 Gammaproteobacteria bacterium
CTGTGCGTGGCGGACGCCCATGATGGTGATGCCGGCAACAACCGGCATGGTTGCGGCAATAGCAACGATTTGTACCAACGACGCAATGATGGACGCGGTCGTCTCGTCCGCACCGACGGCTACCAGTCCGAAAACAATTGGCACACTGATCATCGCGGCGATCACATAAACGACTAACCAGATCACGGTCGCAATATGACACTTGAGCTTGAAACCCTTCAGACCGCGCCAGGCCTCACCGAGAGTCTCGAGCATATTGACTTCAATATTTCCTGCAATCGCATCTTCAACATTTCCGCCACTGCGCTCGGAAGGACCGTGATACGCAAGATCGGATTCCGGGGTTGCGTAGATATCGCTCATGGATAAATCCTTGATTTTATTGATCGAATGCCAGTTGATTATAGCAGGATAAATCAGCAACGCGTCCGCGCCTCGGGATTTTGAGGGATCGGTTTTTATCTCGATAAAAGACCTCGATCGAGGCGCCATTTTTTGTGGTGATGAAGACGGTTTTTAACCTCTGCGACAATACCGATATCGGTACATATTCCGAGTCTCAATCAATTCAACAGAGCCTAACCTTTAGCATTAAACTCGCCCAGTACCCGTCATGCCGGCCCCCGAGCCGGCATCCATTCCAAAGACCTGAATAAATACTCGGGCTACGCCCGGTTAATTTTTGTCGCTGACTGGCGATGGATTCCGCGGTCCGACGTATCGGCTTGCGCCGGAATGACAGGAAATGGCCGTGCTCTGCCGCAGGAGTAGAGAATTTGAACGTCCACTTTCTGCAAGCAGAGGTTTAAAAGTCCTTAGTCAACTTCTACTAATGACAGGTACTATTGGACAGCGGTTTCCTCACGGATTGTTTCTACACAGGTCCAACCCCAGGACTCCAGTTTTTCGACAAAACCTTTGGCTTTGAATTCGCAATACGCGGCGTCGTTCTGTGCAGTCCACAGGATCTGGTCTTCAGCTCCCTCGGTCAGTTTTCTGTACAGGACCTGGCACGGCAAGGGAGCCGATGTAGTCTGCTCCATATGCACTTCGCGTACGTCATTCCCAAGGCGGCAGCTCCATGAATCCGCATAGGCACTCAGTGGCACCAGGAATGAAGTAGCAAGTATCAGTATTGTTCGGTTGAGAAGTTTCATCAAAGTTCTCTCCTATATTGATTTAAATTCAATGTATCTGCACGGTAATGATAACAAGATTGAAGCGAAAGCATTTCGATCAAATCATCATTCATTAATAATATAGCTCACTTCAAATCGAAAGATACCCCCTGCCGCTGCCTCGCGGGATGATTCATATCAAGCTAGCAGATCTTAGATGCGTTTGAGGTCTGACAATATCGCACAAGGGTTAAAATTTCGGATACAATTTTACCCATCATTGCGCAACCCTCGAATTTCAATGTGAATAGCCCGATCCAAATCGATACATCGAGCAAACAAGAACCCTCGATCGAGAGCATCGAGAGGCAAAAGCGCATCGTATCGATACTCTGGGAAGACGGACATCACAGCCTGTTCCACCATATCTGGCTCCGCGACAATTGTACCTGTCCCCAATGCGGTGACCGCAGCGGTGGCCATCGATACCTGGAACTGGGTAGCATTGACCCAGATATTGCACCTGAAGAACTCTCTATCGATTCCGAGGGATCGTTGCAGATCAGGTGGCAGGGAGACGGACATCTCAGCAGTTACACGCCAGCCTGGTTGCGTGAGCATTGCTATTCGAGCGACTCGATCGCCAGGCGTCGGCGGCAACCAGTGCTATGGGATTCGACTCTCAACGGCAAAATACCTGAGTGGGATTACGACCAGCTTCTCGGCGAGGATTCGACTCGTCTGCAGATGTTTCAACATATAAGCGACTATGGCTTTGCAATTATCAACGCCGTACCCACACTGGAGGATCAGATTGAAAGCCTGGCATCAGTATTCGGATTCATCCGGGAAACCCATTACGGGCGGATATTCGACCTGATATCAACGCCACAACAAAGGATTCTGGCGCAAACGGCACATGCCATACGGCCCCACAATGATGAACTGTTCCGTGACCCGATACCGGGCCTGTTTATGATGCATTGCCTGCGCGCCAGCGAGTGCGGTGGAGGCGCATCGATCCTGGTCGACGGTTTCAGCGCGGCGCACCGATTGCGATCAGAACACGCGGAAATGTTTGATTTGCTGTGTCGGGTACCGATTCCTCACCGCAGGTTCCTGGTCGACAACGTCGACGACGTGGCGCTATCGGCAAACTGGCACAGTATCGAGTTGGACCGCTACGGTGATATCAAGGCGGTACACATTAACGAACGCACCATGGCACCCCTGGATACGGATGAGAATTCAGTCGAGCCCGTTTACCAGGCGCTGCAACAATTACTGGCATTGGTTTATGCACCCGAGGCCTGTGTAACCTATCGGCTGGAGGCCGGGCAGGCCGCGGTGATGGATAATCATCGCGTGTTGCATGCTCGCGCGGCATTTAATGGGAATCGGCACATCAGGCAGTGCCACGTGGACCGGGACGAGTTTTTCAGTCGTCTGCGTGCGCTACGACGGCGTCTCGATTCCGATCAGGCTCATGGGCAGCCGTAAGCTCTATCCTGGATCAGCCTCATGCATAATCCAGTCGTGGAAAGTTTCGATAGCAGACCCGGATTCTGCGCCTTGCGGATACACCAGGTAGTAACCGTATGCATCTAATTTGACGGGTTGATACTGGTACAACCGGCCGGCCCTTACTTCGTCGTCAACGAGAAAATCATAAAGTGCGATACCCTGGCCATCGATAACTGCCTGCACCCGCACATTTGGATCGGGAATCACCAGGTCATTCGATCCTGGCGACCACTTTAGCCCCGCAGCGTCAAACCAGTCCCTCCACGCGTCGCTGCCGTCACGATCATGCAGCAGGGTTTGCTGATTGACCACGCTGGCGACGCCTTGCGCCGTTATTTGCTCGCCGATTTCACGGCTCGCCGTCAGCAATGCGGGGCACTGAAAAATCAATTCTGTTTCCAGCGTTTTATCGTCCCACTCACCCTTGCCCCAACGCACAGCAAGATCGAGATCATTGGCGCGCAAATCCATCAAGTCGACCAGCGGCTGAATGCGCAGACCGATCTCGGGATGCTCGGTAATGAAATGCATCAATCGAGGAGATAACCAGCGGGACGCAAAATAAGTCGCCATGCCGATCGTAATACGATCCTTGTTTTGTTGCCTGAGCGCGACTATTTCGCGCTCAACATTGTCAAACAAAGTTCTGCATACCTGGAGCAGGCTTGAACCCTTCTCGGTTAAACTGAGTTTACGTTTCGATCGAGAAAAGACATCGAATCCCAGCTTGGCCTCGAGCTGCTGAATTTGATAACTAATCGCACCCTTGGTCAGGTTCAGCTCTGCGGCTGCCGCTCCCATGCTTAGATGGTTGGCCACAACAACAAAGCTGCGCAGGTTATCAAAATTACGAAATCGCATAGCCACTGTTTAAATTATTTTAACAATCAGGTCAATATATTTGATTGGAATGTTTATACCATGACTATTAAAATTGGTTGGCTGTAACAAGTTAGTTTGACCAAATTATTTATACGTATTATCTAAAAATCCAATCGGGGAAAAACCATGACTGAACTTTCACGCACCTCGGCGCTTGCGTCACGACATACCGAACTGGGATCGGGACTGGAAGACTGGAACGACATGGGAACTGCCTGGAGCTATAACAGCGATCCCAATGACGAACACGATGCGATTCGCGAAACCGCCGGTATGTTCGACATGTCGCCTCTGAAAAAGGTGTTCGTTCGTGGCCCCGATGCGGCGAAAGTTATCGATCATGTCATCACGCGCGATATGACGACAATCTACCCGGGGAAGTCGGCTTATGGTGCTATTCTGACCGACCAGGGTACAGTCTGTGACGATGCCATTATCGCCAATAACGGCGATGACGAGTGGATGCACTGCCACGGCTCGGGGGAGAGCATGCAGCGGTTGCAGGATTCTGCCGAGGGGCTCAACGTCGATATCGAACTGGATGATGATCTGCACAATATTTCACTGCAGGGCCCGAAGGCGCTTCAACTGCTCAATGCACATACCCCGATTGACCTGAATGAAATGCAGTATTTTCATCACCAGGCAACTCGGTTGTTTGGCCACCCCTGTCGTCTTTCACGCACCGGTTACTCGGGTGAACGCGGTTACGAAATCTTTGCCAGTGCCGCGGTCGTCGGTGATATCTGGGACCAGATTCTCGGGCACGGGACGGAACTGGGCATCATGCCCTGCTCTTTTGCATCGCTCGACAAGGTTCGCATCGAGGCCGCACTTTTATTTTTCGGTTACGACATGACGGCAGAGCATACACCCTGGGAAGTCGGCCTCGGCTTTACCGTGAATCGAAACAAGGGCGACTTTCGTGGCAAGCAGGCAGTTTTGGCTTCGGAGGGGCAGGAACGCTTTGTCGCGGCCGGAGTTTCAATCGATCACGACGACGCACTTGTCGGTGGGGAAATACTAAATCTCAATGGGGAAGAAGTTGGCATCATCAACAGCCCCTGCTATTCGCACCGGCTCAACAAGTCGCTGGCGCTGGTGCATCTGCGTCCCGACACGGCGCAACCCGGAACCCGGCTTGACGTCGCTGGTGACGATTTTTCCGGTAATGCCATGGTCGAGTCGATTCCTTTCTTTGACCCGACCAAGTCGCGTACGCATAGCTGAGCCAAATTCAGATGTCACGAGCCTCCACCCGTCGGCGCTCACACGACCGTAGCCGTGCTAAATCCAGCCTGGCTGGCGCGCCTGCTTATTTGACCCGTAAGAATCCCGCCTACGAACTACTCGATGAGGAGGCACTGGTCAGGCTTGAGGATCACGCGGACTGGTTGCTCTCGGAAATCGGTATCGAGATTCGGGATGATCCCGAGGCAGTGGAACTATTCAGGCAAGCCGGTGCAACCATCGACGGTGAATTGCTGCGCTTCGACCCCGGTCATGTGCGAGCACTTTGCCAAACCGCACCCGCAACCTACACCATGCATGCGCGCAATCCCGCGCGTAATATCGAGTTTGGCGGTACTAACCTGGTCTTCGGATCCGCCTACGGCTCGCCTTTCGTAAGCGACATCAAGGGCGGCCGGCGTTATGCCACGCTGGAAGATTTTCAAAATTTTATCAAGCTGACCTACCTGTCGCCGTGGCTGCATCATCAAAGTGGAACTATCTGCGAACCGGTCGACATAGCGGTTAACAAGCGTCACCTAGACATGGTTTACGCGCACCTGCGGTACTCCGATAAACCCTTCATGGGTTCGGTTACCGCACCCGAGCGCGCCGAGGATTCGCTGGCGATGGCGCAAATCGTGTTTGGCGAAAAATTCATGCAGGAAAACCTCGTCATCCAGGGTAATATCAACGTGAATTCGCCACTGGTCTATGACAACACCATGACCGCAGCGCTGCGCACTTACGCAGCGGCCAACCAGGGCAACGTCATTTCTCCCTTTATTATGGGTGGTGCGATGAGTCCGCTCACCCAGCCGGCGATTATCGCGCAGGCACATGCCGAGGTGATGGTCGGAATTGCGCTGACCCAACTGGTAAAACCGGGCGCACCGGTAGTCTATGGCAGTTTCCTGACCACGATCGATTTGAAATCCGGAGCGCCAACATTCGGCACCCCCGAATCCACACTGGCAACACTTGCGATATCTCAACTCAGCCGGCGCATGGGATTGCCGTTTCGCTGTGGCGGCCATTTGACCGCATCCAAGATCGCTGACGGCCAGGCGATGCAGGAATCCACCAACGCGATGAACCCGGCAGTCATGGCCGGGGCGAATTTCATCTTCCAGGCTGCAGGCTGGCTTGAAAGCGGTCTGACCATCGGTTACGAAAAATTCGTTATGGACGCCGAACAGTGCGGCGCTCTGGCACGGATTGTCGCGGGACTTGAGATCGATGATGAACAGCTTGCCGGAGACGCCTACCGGGAAGCGGGGATTGGTAACAATTTTCTCGGCGTGGAGCACACCATGCGACACTACAAGAGCGCCAACTTTCGTGCCGAACTGGCAGACGCCACTCCGTTCGAGCAGTGGAGTGAAGCCGGCAGTAAAGACATGCAACAGCGCGCCTACGAACTCTGGAACCGGATGTTAGCGGAATATGAGGTCCCGCCTATCGATCCTGCTATCGACGAAGCACTGCTTGGATTTATCGCCCGCAGGAAAGCATCCATGGAAGACGCCTGGTACTAGTTACCCCTTAAAAGAAGGCTACTTTGGTACCACTAGCGCATCGACGATAGTACAACCCGACTGATTGACTATCACCGGGTTCAAATCAATTTCGTTCATTTCCTCACCCAGCACAAACGCCAGCTGCGAAAACCTCACCACCAGTTCGACCAGGGCCGCACGATCGACCGCAGCCTGTCCACGCACCCCGGCCAACAGCCTGGCCAGCCTGGTCTGGTCGATCATTGCATTAGCCTGCTCCGCATTTACCGGGGCAAGTTTAAATGCGCGTTCGGCAATTAGCTCGATTAACACCCCACCACAGGCAATAATGACCATCGGGCCATACTGCGGGTCGCTTTTCATACCGACGGATACCTCTACACCGGTTGCTATCATCGGCATCACCAGGACCTGGTCGCCGAGCCTGGTCTGTAGATCCCGGTAAGCCACTTCGAGTTGCTGAATATTTTCGATGCCGACTTTGACCCCGTTTTTATCGGATTTATGCGTAATGCCTTTCATCGCGGTCTTGAGCACCAGCGGGAAACCACAGGTCTCGGCCGCTGCACAGGTCTGGTCGAAGCTTTTCGCGATGCTGTAACTTACGGTCGGCAAGCCAAAGTCCGACATCAGTCTCAACGAGGTGATTTCGTCGCAGCTTTCGATTGCATTTAATCGAAGAGACCAACTCCTGATAGCGTCCGGGTCGAAATCAATCTCGTTCGAGTCGGCAACAGCAGTGCTCCCGGATCGATAACTCATCAGATTACGCATCGCACGCAAAGCCACATCGATACCGTTGATGACCGGGATTCCCAGTGAGGTCAACTCGGCCGCGGTATTACTCAGATTGGTGAAAGTAAAGCTCTGCACCAGGATGAGTGGTTTATCACCAT
>JARFPR010000452.1 GCA_029288195.1 Gammaproteobacteria bacterium
GAGAACTTCCGGGTAATATCCAGAACCTCGAACAACTCATCCAGCTGGGTAAATCTGGAAAGGTCGATGCCGAGGATCAGCATATCGTCAGTATTGTCGACTGGCTGATGCAGTACGCCTTCAATCAACGCGCCAGTGACATTCATATCGAACCTCGACGAGAGCAGGGCAACGTGCGCTTCAGGATCGATGGTGTCATGCACCAGGTTTACGAAATTCCAGCCAATATCACCGCTGCAGTGGTAAGCCGAATAAAAATTATGGGGCGCCTCGATGTTGCTGAAAAACGCAAGCCCCAGGATGGCCGTATCAAAACGCTTTCCCCCGACGGCTTAGAGATCGAGTTGCGCCTCTCCAGTATGCCCACCGCCTTTGGCGAGAAACTCGTACTTCGGATTTTCGATCCCGAGGTACTGGTCAAGAATTTCGCCGCACTGGGACTCGAAAAGCGGGAATCGGAAATATGGAACAACATGATTTCGCGTCCTTACGGGATTATTCTGGTAACCGGCCCTACGGGGTCGGGCAAAACCACCACGCTTTATACCAGCCTTAAGCACCTGGCAAAGCCGGAAGTGAATGTCTGTACGATAGAAGATCCGATCGAATTGATTGAACCCAGTTTCAACCAGATGCAGGTTCAGCATAACATCGACCTGGATTTTGCCACCGGGGTTAAAACCCTGCTGCGACAGGATCCCGATATTATTATGGTGGGTGAGATTCGAGATCGGGAAACCGCGGAAATGGCGGTGCAGGCCGCGCTGACAGGACACCTGGTGTTGTCGACTCTGCATACCAACGACGCACCATCTGCAATCGCGCGTCTCGCCGAAATAGGGGTTCCGCCTTATCTGATTACCGCGACCCTGATCGGGGTAGTGGCACAACGCCTGGTACGCACCTTATGCCCGCACTGTAAACAGGAAACCAGTCTCGAGCTGATCGACTGGCAGGCTTTGATCAAGCCCTGGACGACCTCAGCGCCGGAAAAGATTTGTGCTGCAGAAGGTTGCCTGGAATGCCGTCAGACGGGTTTTAGCGGGCGCATTGGTATCTACGAAATGATGCCGCTGACCGATGCGTTGAAACACGATATCACTGATAATTTCGATCTCGTGAAATTTCGTAAGACCGCTATCAAGGACGGCATGAAGCCGTTAAATCTTGCTGGTGCGCAAAAGGTGGCGCGTGGCCTGACCACGATCGAGGAAGTTCTCAAAGTAGCCCCGCCACGCTACGATCTCTAAATCCGGTATCGGTATGAAGTCCTTCAGCCAAGTTCTTTGCCTGCTGTGGGTGGTTATTCTGACCCAGTCCTGCAGCGATAGCGATATCTCACCACAAGACGAGATTCGTGCTTACATCGACTCGGGAGTCAAGGCGGCGGAAAGCCGTAATACGGACGCACTGGCTGAACTAATGCATGGCGACTACTCTGATCAGAAAAGCTACAACAAGAAACAGTTAACCGGACTGCTGCGCGGCTACTTCTTCCGGCATAAAAATATTCATTTGTTCACCAAAATCGACGCGATAGAATTGCTCACTGAAAATGAAGCGATCGTGCGGATGCATGTGGCGATGGCGGGAAGCGCAATTTCTGATGTCGATGCGTTATCTTCGTTAAGGGCAAGAATATATCGCTTTGAATTGCAATTGACCAGGCAGGATGAGTGGTTGCTAAGGCATGCTTTCTGGGAGCCTGCAAGCATGAACAATCTGAAGTAGTGTGCTGTAATACGAGGACACTCCGAAACCTGGCAAGCCATTGATCAAGCGGCATAGAACTAAACTGGTGATAGCAGCCTTACTTATAAGTTTCGGGCTGGTAATGGAAATCACCGGAGTGCTGGACAACAGGCAGTTACTCATTGTCGCCCGGGAATATGCCCAGCATTGGTGGTTAATCGTGGTGTTGATCGTGGCACAGGCGATCCTGTTTACCTTTGCGCTGGCCGGTTCCATTTTTCTCTGGGTAGCGGCACCGCTGTATACGCCGCCGATGGCGACATTTATCCTGGCGGCAGGCGGCACGCTGGGCGGATTGGGCGCCTACTATTTTTCGGAGTATCTATCGCTCGAGTGGAAGGAAAAAATCCAGAATTCACGCAGTTACAAGTTTTTACATGCACAGGATAATTTTTTTTCCCTGTTTGCGATGCGCGTGTTCCCGGGGTTTCCCCACGCGTTGGTCAATTACAGTTCAGGAATCTTATACGCAAAGCTGAGCCATTTTATTATTGCCGCAATTCTCGGTATTTCCATCAAGTCGTATATTTATGCACGGGTAATCTACAGTGCCAGCAGTTCGCCGTCACTCGATATGCTGTTTAATATCTCGGTGATCGGACCCCTGGTACTTTTATCGACGATTAGCGCCCTGGGCGTATATATAAATTACAGAATTAC
>JARFPR010000106.1 GCA_029288195.1 Gammaproteobacteria bacterium
GTGCTTCAAGGGTTAAAACTCGCACCCGGGCCGGGGAAAAATGAACGTGGATTCTACCCGAGCTGCCCTGCCTGAGCCACCCATCATTTTTCACAATTTAAAAATAATTTTCTGGTTTGAGCAATGACCTTCGCCTGGGCGCAGGCATGGGAAGCTCCGGCGACCATGGGTGAATGTGCTCAAAAGTGTAGCGAGGCATGGATGCCGAGCTCCAAGCGATTCCATGGATGGACCAACCGGCGCTAGCGCCGGTTGGAAGCGCCTTTTGAGCACATTCACCCAAGGTCGCCAAAGGCCCGATTTACTAACTCCAGAATCTTTTTTTACGAGGCGATGAGTTAAAAGATCCCCGCTTTCGCGAGGATGACGGGGATAAGACTAGAGGTCATAGGCGTCGACGTCGATGGTCCAGCTGACGCGGGCGCTACTGCCAAGCTGTTCGATTGCCGGCATCGATTGTTGCAGTACAGAGCGCAGCGCCTGGTAATCCTGCGAGATCAGGCATAGCTGCGCACGGTAGCGACCAATTCGGCGCGTCATCAATGCCGGCATCGGTCCAACGCAGGACAGCGCATCGAAACGACTCGCGGATTGCAATAGCGTCCTGATTTCTTCGAGTTTACCGAGCGCTACCTTGAGCTCGATCGCATCGGCCCTAAAAATTACCACTCGCGCATAAGGTGGGAATCCGAGTAGACGACGCTCCTGCAGCAGGTCGTTAGCAATTTGACGATAGTCCTGCCTGATCAAAGCCTGCATCAGGGGATGATCCGGGAACCTGGTTTGCAGGATGGCCTCGCCTTCACGGTCGCCCCGACCCGAGCGTCCGGAAACCTGGAACAGGGTCTGCGCAAGTCGTTCGCTGGCACGATAGGAAGCGCTGAAGAGCGCCTGGTCAGCATCCAGTACCACGCTCAAGGTAATCGCGGGATAATCATGACCCTTGGCGATCATCTGGGTGCCAATCAGAATGCAGGGTTGCCCGGTTTGCAATTGTTGCAGCCGTGATTTCAACGCCTCGCGTGTTGCAATCACATCGCGATCGATACGCAGCACCGGCGTGTCCGGGTAGCGCTGGGTCAGACCCAGCTCCAGTTGTTCAGTACCTATGCCGTAGTGTTTGACCTCGTGGTGGCCACAGTCCGGACAGGCTTCAGGTATGCGCTGGGCGAATCCGCAATGATGGCATAGCAGGGTCTGCACCGACTGATGCAGGGTCAGGCGCGCATCGCAGTTCTGACACAGCGACTGCCAGCCACATTCATGGCACATCACGATCGGTGCGAAGCCGCGACGATTCAGGTAAATCAAAACCTGCCCGGATTGCGCCAGGTGCCGTTCGACATGGGCGAAAGTCTGCGCCGCGAAACCGAATTCAAAACGACTGTTACGCACATCGATCAGTTGAATCGGCGGTGGCGGAAACCGGGTCGGACGCTGATCCAGTCGATAACGAAAGTAGGTATCGCGCTCGCAATTGCTTATGCTTTCCAGCGAAGGAGTGGCCGAACCCAGGATGATCGGGATATCGAGCATCTGCGCGCGCTTGATCGCAACATCGCGCGCGTGATACCGCACTCCGTCTTCCTGGCGATACGAGTGATCGTGCTCTTCATCAATAATAATCAAGCCCAGTTTCCCGGACTGGGAAAACAGGCTGGAACGCGTGCCCAGCATGATACTGACCTCCCCGCGCCGGAAGCGATCCCAGGCCTGGTAGCGCTGAAAGTCGGTCAGCCCCGAGTGCGAAATAACGAAACAATCACCAAAACGGCTTTCGACGCGCTCGATCAACTGGTTGGTCAGGCCGATTTCAGGTACCAGGTAAATGATCTGCAAACCATCTTCGAGGCGTTGCTGGATCAAACGCAGGTAGACTTCCGTTTTACCGCTGCCAGTAATGCCATCCAGTAAATGCACTGCGTATCGATGCAGTCGGGGTTCGATCTCGGTAAGGGATCGTTGCTGCTCGCTACTTAACTCGGGCAACTCATCTGTCGGTGCCCTGAACGCGGGCTTTTCTGCCCATTCCCAGCGCACTATCTGCTTGGCCTCCAATGCTTTTACAACCGGATGCCAATTGGGATTGACCTGCTTGAGCTCGATTGCGGTCAGTCCAGACAGCTGTTGCAGCAATGCCTGACAAATCTCGAACTGCCGCGGGGAACGCGGTTCAAGTTCTGCGATCAGGGCCGGGTCCGAATTTACCAGGCACCAGCGCTTGACTCGCACCGGTTCGTGCAGTCGTGCACCTCGCAGGTATCCGGGTAAGCATTGAAATACAACTTCTCCCAGTGGTTGCAGATAGTATTCTGACATCCATCGGGCCAGCGCCAACATATGTTCGCCGAGTACCGCCTCGTGATCGAGTCGTTCCTGTACCGGCTTGATGCGTTCGGGATCAAGCTCGCTGGCGTCATTTGTATCCAGCAATACCCCGGTCTTGACGCCGCTACTAAAAGGCAATCGGTAACGAGTTCCTGCCACGGCAGGATCATCGGCCTCGATCCTGTAGTCGAATACACGGCGTATCGGCAGTGCAATGGCGAAACAGGCGAAACGGAATTGCGGCACGTGGATTACTCAAACAAAAAGTTGAATCATACTCGAATTAAGAGCCGTACTCAGCGGCACAATTGCACTTATTTGGGGACTCACTTAACGGCTAAAGTTAAAGTCGTTTCTAGCAATTAAAAGCTAAATTGTTAAGAAATGGTAACAAATGGATTTATCCACATTTTCTGTGGATAAGTCTGTGCATGAAATGCACATAACCCCCTGCAAGCCGCATTCCCGTTGATCATCTATTAAATTGTTCAAATTTGCAGCGATTTTATTTTCATATATTTATCAACAGGTTATAGCAACTGATCAATTTTTGATCGATATCGAAGAATCTAAAAGGGGGACAGACTCCCAGCAAATTCTTTCATGTGAATATCTTGGCCTTGTCAATAGTGCCAGGTTAATTTTTCAAGTAAATTTAAATATTAAAAATTTATAATTGATAGTTAATACTTAAATTCAGGAAAGATAAAAATTGCGCGACCGGTTTCCCAGTGACTTTGCCATGCCCGCCGATTAAACTAGCGAAGTTTTTCGACTCGAGCCATGCGCCATGTCCGCCAAAATCGCGGTACTTTTGACCAATCTGGGTACCCCGGACCAGCTCGAACGTGCCTCGGTTAAGCGATTCCTGAAAGAGTTTCTATCTGACCCACTGGTCGTGCGGCTGCCCCGTATTTTCTGGTTGCCATTACTTTACGGCATTATTCTGCCATTGCGCAGCGGCAAGACCCTGCAGGCTTATAGTCGGGTCTGGAGCGAGGCAGGCTCTCCGCTGATGGCTTACTCGAACAAGCAGAGAGAGGCTTTACAGAAAAAACTGTTTGAGCAGGCCCATGTCGAGCTCGCTATGCGCTACGGTAACCCGTCGTACCAATCGGTGTTGCGCCTGCTGCGCGATGCCGGAATCGAAAAACTGGTGGTGCTGCCGCTTTATCCCCAGTACTCGGTAACGACCACCGCCACCAGCTACAAGCACTTGAAGAACACCCTCAATCAACTCGAGTATGCACCGGCGCTCGAGTTCATCGGTTACTACCCCGACCACCCCGTCTATATCGAGGCCCTGGCCGAATCGATCCGTGAGCACTGGCAACAGGGGCAACGGCACCTGTTGATGTCGTTCCATGGCCTGCCGCAGGCCAACGTCGACCGGGGTGACCCCTACCAGGTGCAGTGCGAAAAGACCGCTAAACTGCTGGCGGACAAACTCGGGCTCGGGGAATCCGACTGGTCAATCGGTTACCAGTCACGTTTCGGCAAGCAGACCTGGATTCAGCCTTATACCTCGGACGTACTACATCGACTGGTCGAACGCGGCGTCAAGGCAGTCGACGTTGTCTGTCCCGGATTCTCGTCCGACTGTCTCGAGACCCTGGATGAAATCGAGGTCGAGTATCGGAGCGAATTTCTCGAGCTTGGCGGTGAGGATTTCAGCTATATCCCTGCGCTCAACGATCGCGATGCGCATATAGAAATGATGCGCAGCCTGGTTCAACCTTATTTATCCGACGAGGCTTTGATCGATACAGGTTGAATCATTATCCACAGATAATGTCTATAAACCCTTCCAGGCTAACACCGCCCGCAAAAAGATAAAGAGTGTCTAATCATGTTTAAATCTTTCTTCCCGAATCCGAGGCTGTTCTTCCTCTCCGTGGTTGTCTATTCCGGAATATGCAGCTTCATCTGGTATAGCTATAACGAGCAAATTGGTGAATTCCTTGGGTTTGACCTTGCCCCGGCGGCACCTGTTATCGGACTGGGTCATTTTATAACCGACTCTTTTTTACTCTTCTATCTTTACTACTTTACCTGTGGCGCACTATTTGCCGCATTCTGGTTCACGGTTGCAAATCACCGATGGCAATGGTGGTCAATCGTCGGCTCGATATTTATTTTGTTTTCCACCTATTTTTCGGTTCAGGTATCGGTTGCCATCAATAACTGGCGCCGGCCTTTTTTCGACCTGGTGCAAAACGCCCTTGGTGGTTCAGCTTCAACGGGAACCGACGAGATAGCAGTCACAAAATCTGAAGAAGCCATCGCCGAGGTTTCCACCGACTTATATGACTTGATACTTATTTTCGCCGAAATCGCCTTCCTCGCCATATTCGTATTCGTCATTACCCGGTTTTTCGTCAGCCACTTTATTTTTCGCTGGCGCACCGCGATGAATGACTATTACACCGCACAATGGGAAACGGTTCGGAACATAGAGGGGGCATCCCAGCGCATCCAGGAAGACACCATGCGCTTTGCCGAAATCATGGAAAACCTCGGCGTTTCGATAGTCGACGCCGTGATGACGCTATTCGCATTTTTGCCGGTGCTGTGGGCACTGTCAGTTCATGTGACCGAGTTACCCATTGTCGGGGAAATTGCGCATCCGCTGTTCGTTGCTTCACTGGTGTGGTCGGTTTTTGGCACCGGTTTGTTGGCAGTGGTCGGCATAAAATTACCCGGGTTATTCTTCAAGAATCAACGTGTCGAAGCCGCTTTTCGCAAGGAGTTGGTTTACGGAGAGGATGATGAAGCCCGCGCGCAACCGCCGACGCTAAAGGAACTGTTTGCCAACGTACGCAAGAACTATTTCAGAATTTACTTTCACTACATGTATTTCAATGTTGCGCGCATGCTGTATATCCAGGCTGACAATATATTCGTCTATGTCTTGCTGGTACCCACCATCGCCGCCGGCGCGATTACTTTTGGCATTTTGCAGCAAATACTGACCGCCTTTAGCCAGGTCAGTAACTCGTTTCAGTACCTGGTGAATTCGTGGACGACTATTGTCGAGTTGCTATCAATTTACAAGCGCCTGGCGTCTTTCGAGGCGGCAATAAGGCATGAACCGCTGCCCGCCATTGATCAATTGGCCACGTGATTATGAGTAACTTCCCGGTTCTCGCTGACTAAAAGATATGTGCCTGATCCTGTTTGCCTTTCGCCAGCACCGGGATTACCCGCTTATCGTGATTGCCAATCGTGACGAGTATTATGCGCGCCCGACGCGCGACGCGCACTGGTGGGACGAGACACCGGTGTTTGCCGGACGCGATCTCGAGGCTGGTGGCACCTGGCTCGGCACCAATCGACGGGGTCGATTCGCTGCAGTTACCAATGTTCGCGAACCAGGTGGGATGAAACCTGGTAAAAAATCACGTGGCGCACTGACGCAGAGCTTCCTATCGGGTGATGCCACACCCGAGACCTTCCTGCAGGAACTAAACCCTCATGACCGGGACTACGCCGGATTCAACCTGCTGCTAGGCGACGCCCAGGACTTATGGTTTTACTCCAACCGTGATCACGGTATTCGCGGCATCGATCCCGGGGTTTACGGCATTAGCAATGGCACTTTTGACGAACCCTGGCCCAAGCTCAGCTCCGGCAAACAGGAACTCGCGGCAATGCTCGAGGGTGAGATTATTGCCGCCGACCTGATGGAGATTCTGACCGACCACCAGGTAGCACAGGACCACGAATTACCGCAAACCGGGGTTTCGCTCGACATCGAGCGAATGCTCTCGAGCCGCTTCATCCGTTCTCCTGAATATGGCACCCGCGCCTGCAGCGTGGTCACAATAGGTGCCGACAAGCATATTAGTTTCAGTGAACAAAACTCTCTCGATGCCGAGCATAGCGGTAACCTGATTCAGGAAACCTTTGAAATACTCACCTAATGAAAGGTGACGCGGCGGCTGGCTCAGCCCCTGACTCGCATTCCATCTAGAAGGCAGGCCTATTAAAATCGCTCCGAGCCGGCAACCGAAGACCTTCCTTGCGACTGACTGGGTGGCCTTCGGCTTCCCGAAAAAGGAATAATTTGAAAGGGCAAGGCGAGACTCGACTTCCATGTCTCGACTCGCCAC
>JARFPR010000128.1 GCA_029288195.1 Gammaproteobacteria bacterium
AGCAAACGCATCGCCGCCTTGCCGGCCTCGATACAGTCCTTGGTTTTATCGTTCGAAATCGCTGCCTGCGCGGAGCTGTTGGGCAGGCTCATTCCCATCGCCTCGATCGCGGAGGCCATGGTATTGGCGGTATACATGCCACCGCAGGAGCCCGGTCCCGGGATCGCGGTGCATTCGATATCCTTGAGCTCCTTCTTGCTGATTTTGTGCTGCGCCTGTGCGCCGACCGCTTCGAATACCGAGACCACGTCGGTGCTTTTATTCTTGTGACAGCCCGGCATGATGGTGCCGCCATAGACAAATACCGAGGGTCGATTGAGGCGTGCCATGCCCATCATGCAACCGGGCATATTCTTGTCGCAGCCACCGATCGTGACCAGTGCATCGAAACCCTGGCAGCCGGTGACTGCTTCGATTGAATCGGCGATAACCTCGCGTGACACCAGCGAGTATTTCATCCCCTCGGTACCCATTGAAATGCCGTCTGAAATGGTAATGGTATTAAAAACCACCGCTTTGCCGTTGGCAGCGTTGGCGCCCTCGGCAGCCTTTAATGCGAGCTGATCGATGTGCATGTTGCATGGCGTCACCATGCTCCAGGTCGATGCGATTCCGACCTGTGGTTTTCTGAAATCGGCATCGCCGAAGCCAACCGCACGCAGCATTGAGCGACTGGGTGCGCGATCGACGCCATCGACGACCAGCGACGAGTATTTACGCGGATTAGCCTTGCGTGATGCGGTTTTTTTAGTAGCCATAGTGTGATTAATTTCTGCAATTTGGGAATCGAGGTAGGTTAGGCAAAGGCGGTAGGCGATGCAAGCGAATAAATCGGCTCTCAAAACCCAATAATCCAGATTCTTGCCTATACTCCTTCTAATCCAGATTTAAGCCGATTGGTTCATGCTCGAAACGATTTTGGTCGCCATACTTGCCGCGCTGATCAGCGCAATTCTGACGTGGTACTTACTAAAGGGTTTCGCGGCAAATCGGGCCCGTCGGCAAAGGCAAAATCGTAAGGATAGACTGCATGACCTGATCGAAGGCACGGTCGGAACCACTGGCGAAACCTACTTTTATGCCCTGGTCCGGGAATTATCCCAGTTCCTTTCAATTGATACGGTATTCCTGGCTGCGGGCAATGGCGACGAGCAGCAGGAATATCAGAGTCTTTCTTACTGGTGTGACGGCGGTTACACCATGAACCACAGCGTTTCCCTACTAGACTGTCCCTGCGCTGAAAGTGGTGCCTTCTGGTATCTCGAAAATTCTGCCTGTCAGTTATTTCCCGATGCGACTTTTTTACGCGAACGATTTGGTGCTTCCGGTGTGTTTACGGTAAAGCTGCAGGATACCTCCGGTCGACAGATCGGGGTGCTGGCCGGTACCAGCCGCACCAGGTTAGACCTTGAAAAAAGTGATATCCACGTGATCAAGTTGTTCGCCGCGCGCGCCGCCGCCGAACTGGAGCGAAAGCTCGCACTGGGTGAGACCTTGATGGAAAAGGAACGTGCGCAAGTCACCCTGCACTCGATCGGTGACGGCGTCATTACCACCGATAGCAAGGGTTGCATCGACTATATGAACCCGGTGGCCGAGGCCTTGACCGGTTGGCGCTTCCACCAGGCGATGGGCTTATCGATGGAAGCGGTGTTGCATCTCGAAGACGAGCAGAGCGGGAAGGTGATTCCGGACCCGGCACAACGCTGCCTGCAAGAGAAAAGAGTGATTGCGCCGAAAACCGATAATGTCCTGATATCCCGCAACGGTGACCGCTACTCGATCCAGGGTACCGCGGCGCCGATGATCGATGGTCAGGGCAACAGCATTGGCGTGGTGCTGGTATTTAAAGATGTGACCGACTCGCGTCGCATGCAGAAAATGATGGTGCACCAGGCAACGCATGACCCGTTGACGGGCCTGGTCAACCGCACCGAGTTCGTGGAGCGGCTGGAACAGTCCCTGCAATCGGCCAAGGATTTCGAAAATACGCACGCGCTGTTGTTTCTCGATCTGGACCAGTTTAAATATGTGAATGACAACGCGGGACACGTGGCCGGCGATGAGTTGCTGAAGCAGATTTCATCATTGCTCGCGGGCCAGTTGCGCGGACGCGATACCCTCGGTCGTCTCGGCGGCGACGAATTCAGCGTGTTACTGGAAAATTGTCCGCTAACCAAGGCCAGTAAAGTCGCTGAAATGCTGATCGGCGTGGTGCGTGAATACCGTTTCACCTGGGATCAAAAGACTTACCAGGTTGGGGTTAGCATTGGCATTGTGCCGATAACCGCGGAAACGACGACCTGCAAGCAGTTGATGCATGATGCGGACCAGGCCTGTTACGTCGCCAAGGATAAGGGTCGTGGACGTTATCACGCGCACAGCAATGCTGATTCAGGCTTGCGCCTCAGCCCGGGTGAAAAGCTGCAACGCAAGGATATCCAGGATTCGCTCTCGAACGAGCGTTTTCTATTGCTGTACCAGCCAATTGTTGCGCTCGGTCCGGAACCGACCCGATTGCATACCCGTGCCGAGATCCTGTTGCGCATGCTGGACGAAGCCGGTAATGTGATTACGCCCGGTGCATTCCTGCCGGTTGCGGCGCGTTGTGGCCTGCTGCCGCAAATCGACCGCTGGGTTATCGAACGGGTATTCCGCGCTTATTCCCACATTTTTATGCAGAATCCTGGCCTGGTGCTGAGCTTGAACCTGTCGGCGCCAACCATTGCCGATGAAACTTTGCTCGATTATATTTTGCTGATGTTTGACAAAACCGTGGTCAAACCGCAGCAAATCTGTTTCGAGATATCTGAAAGTACACTCAGTCACAATCTTGCGAACGCGAGTCGACTGGTTAAACGTTTACGAGACCTCGGCTGCAGTTTCGCACTCGACAATTTCGGCAGCGGGTTGGCCAGTTTTGCCGCGCTTAAGGATTTGCAGATGGATTACGTCAAAATCGATGGCAACCTGATTCGCGACATTTGCACCGATGAAATCGATCACACGATGGTTGAGTCGATCAATTCGATGGCACATTTACTGGATATCAGGACGATTGCCGAATGCGTCGATGGTGAGGCAACTTACGACAAGCTGAAATCGATTGGTGTCGATTATGCACAGGGATTCTACCTGGGTGAACTGACGGGACTGGATGAAATAGACAGTACCGATCAGGATCAACCCATCTCCGAAACTCAGGTTAACTGACATCAATACTGCGAGCTATCGAGATTAGACGCCGACTTGTTTAGAGCGTCGTTCCAGGATTAACGTATCACGCCAACGACCGTCGCGCTGTGCGATGCGCTCACGAATCCCGACTTCCCGAAAACCGTTTTTCAGGTGCAGCTTTAGCGTCGCCTGGTTTTCGGGAAAGATTGATGAATAAAGGCTCCAGATGCCATTGCTCTCCGATTCTTCGACGAGCTGAGCCATCAGCTTGCTGCCAATGCCCTTGCCGAGAGACACGGTGGCGACATAGATACTGACTTCGGCAACGCCGCGATAGCAGTCCCGTACAGACACCGGCGCCAAAGCCGCCCAGCCCTTTATTTTGTCATCTTGCTCCCACACCAGTCGAGAATGGGGTAGATACTTTGTTTGCCAGATTTCCCAGTTTGGTGCCTCGATTTCGAACGAGGCTTCGCCTGTATCAAGCCCCTGTTGGTATATTTTGAGTACCGCACTGGAGTCAGAATTTTGCAGTTTTCGAATCATCGAAGAGCTTTATACTGGGATCTGGGTGCTGAACGCAATATTCATTATTCGAAAAAGCGGTTCTTAAGTAAGTTATCTATACCTTGGCTGAAAGCCATTGTTATGTTACTTTTCGCGAACGGAGCAATTTTACAAGACTCCTTATAACTGTCATCACGGTTAAAACTAAAGGGCGAGAAAGCCTCAAAAGCCGCGTTGGCAATTCATTTAGAGCAATAACAATTGGAGAGAGTGACCAATGAAACTTTTTAACACGCTAGCTGTATCTGCAGCTGTAGCGCTTGCCTCAACTTCTGGTGCGGTTAATGCGGGTACGCTGCAAGACGTACAGGCCCGGGGTGAACTTAACTGTGTGGTAACAACCGGTGTGGCCGGTTTTGGCGCACCCGATGACTCCGGTCGTTGGGCAGGTTTTGACGTCGATTTCTGTCGTGCAACCGCTGCTGCAGTATTGGGTGACCCAAATAAGGTCAAGTTTGTACCAACCACCGGTAAAACCCGTTTTACCGTGCTTAACTCGGGTGAAGGTGACCTGCTTTATCGCAACACCACCATCACCATGAGTCGTGATGCCGACCTGAAACTTAGTTTTCTCGGTGTTAACTACTACGACGGCCAGGGTTTCATGGTACCCAAGGCACTTGGTGTCAGTTCAGCCAAGGAACTCGACGGAGCTTCAATTTGTATCCAAACCGGTACTACCACCGAGTTGAACCTCGCCGATTACTTTCGTGCCAACAACATGAGTTACGAGCCGGTAGCGATCGAAACCAACGAAGAAGGGCAGGTCAATTACCTCGCCGGTCGTTGCGACGTATATACCACTGACGCATCGGGTCTCGCGGCTACTCGTAGTACTTTCGATAGTCCCAACGCACATGTCATTCTGCCGGAGATCATTTCCAAAGAACCGCTCGGACCAGCTGTTCGCCAGGGTGATGATGAATGGGCCGATGTTGCCCGTTGGGTGCTGAATGTTCTGATCGCGGCCGAGGAAGCGGGAATCACCCAGGCCAACATCAAGGGTCATGCCAGTAAGTCCGGTAGCAATCCGGATATAAACCGTATCGCCGGTACCGAGGGCGATTTTGGTGCGATGATCGGACTTGACAAGCAATGGGCGGTGCGCGCTATTTCTGCGGTAGGCAACTACGGCGAAATTTTCGAGCGCAACATTGGTGTCAATACGGCTTTGGGTCTTGCTCGTGGTTTGAACGCACAGTGGACCAATGGTGGCATTCTGTACGCCCCACCTGTACGTTAGTTGTAGTTAAATGAAGCGGCGGTCTTTCGAGACCGCCGCCTCAGTTAAGTTTAGATGTACGATAAGACTGAATTTTCGGGGGCTAACGAAAAATGACAACAGCGGATACATCCGGCAATACCTCACTTTTTTATCGCCTGTTTTTCGACAAGGAACTGCGTTCAGTCACGATACAGGTCATTACGATGGCCTTGATACTCGCCTTTTTCTTTTTCATTGTCAGTAATGCGATCACCAACCTCGAAACCATCGGTAAAGGATACAGCTTTGCCTTCCTGGGAGATGCGTCGAACTACGATATCAATCAAACCCTGATCGAATACAATTCCCGCAGTCCGCACTGGCGAGCTGCCATCGTCGGTATTATCAACACCCTGCTGGTGGCGGTAGCAGGAATTATTCTCTCTACTATTGTCGGATTCCTGCTCGGCGTGCTACGCCTGTCCAGTAACTGGCTTATTAACCGGGTCGTTTACGTTTACATCGAATACGTGCGAAACGTGCCGGTGTTACTCCATATTTTATTAGTCCACGGCATCGTCGTGAACACGCTGCCGATCCCGAAAAATGCGCTGATGGCCTTCGACGGCAGCCTTTTTCTGACGAATCGCGGCTTCTATACCCCTAAACCCCTGTTTGAACCAGCGATGTGGGCGGTATTGATTGCTTTCGTAATCGGTGTCGGCTTTACCATCTGGTTTAAAGGCTATGCCAAGAAAGTGCAGGACGCGACCGGTAAAATATACCCCGTTTTCCTGATCAGCCTTGGCGCTATTAT
>JARFPR010000178.1 GCA_029288195.1 Gammaproteobacteria bacterium
TCCCGGGGGCCTGGCCAAACTGGGCATCGAAGTGCTGGGCGGGGCATCGGGATTTGCGACCGAGGAACCCTGTAGCGGGCTCGCACTTTGCTACAATGGCGATTACCTGCTGATCGATTCGATCCCGTTTCTCGACCAGCACCTGTTCGCGCGCGGTATCTCCAAAAACCAGATCTCCGCGATTCTCCTGACCCACCTCCACGACGACCATTGTGCAATGTTTCCATTAATGGAAATGCCGCATCGGGTAGAAGTCATCACCACCGTGGAAATTTTCAATATGGCAATGGAGAAACTGGGTTGTGGTCTCGGCTGGAGTCCCGACGCGGTCAGGGAACATTTCGATTTAATCAGGGTTGAGCCCGGTGACACCATTAACTACTACGGGCTCAACATTGAAATCCATAACACGGTGCATAGCATACCGACCATTGGCGCCACCTTCTCGACCATTCACAAAGGCCAGTTTCGAGACGTTTGCATCGTTGGCGACAACCAGAACATGGCTAGAGTCCGAGAAATGGCGAAATCTGGTGTTGTGCGAGCAGAAACGCTTGCCAACCTGGAGCGACTATACAAACACAACTTTCACCTGCTAATCGCCGATGGCGGTGCCGGTGAAATTCATGGTGACCCAAACGATGCGCTGCAATCGGAGGCGGATCGTGTTGTCTTTGTTCATGTGGAAGAAGTACCGCAAGCCTTGCAAACGACTTTCTCTCTCGCCAGTGCGGGTAAGCGCTACACCCTGATCGAGGGTGACAGCATGATCTATGCCTCGCAGATCAATCATTACTTAAGCCTGTGGTTGGGCCAACCCTTTCCCAATCGCTGGATGCGCAACCTGCTTGCCGAGCAGGAAATTTACCGCTACAACACCGAGGATGTGATTATCGTGCAGGAAGCGGAAAGCCACGGTTCGGTATACCTTATCCTGACCGGCTACTGCGAAGTAGTGCGAGTCGAAGAGGGTAAACGCGAAACAGTCGCGCAGCTGCAAGCCGGCGATGTTATCGGTGAAATGGCAATACTCACCGGGACCGGCATACGCAACGCCAGCGTTATCGCCAGGACACCGGTAACCGTCTGTGTTTTCGCTGAAGAAACATTTCGCAGCTTCATTCGTTATAGTGGCTTGCAGGCAACACTCGAAAATCGCTGGCTGCTGCGCCCGGTAATCAAGCTGTTACCGCAGTTTGCCGAAATATCTTCGACGGTCACCGACAAGATTGCACGTATCGCTGCATGGCAGGTGGTCGAAAGTGGCACAACCAGGCACCTCGATGACACTCATATGTATATCTTTGTCGAGGGTGACGGATCGATAGTCGACGAAGACAGTAACCAAGAAAAGATTGCCAATGGCGCAGAACTGGGCTGGCGGCCTTACACGGAAAATCGTGCCGTCGAAATGACCGCGACTACTAATTGCGGATTGATCGCTATTGAAGCCAGTGCTTACCAGCAACTACTCTTGTCCGCCCCACAACTCAATTATCAGACCCGTAAGCGTCGGACCCTGGAAAGCGACGACGAGAACGAGTGGCTGCTTGGAGAAGTAGCCATTTACTAGCCAGGACCACAACATCCCGATTGAACCAAAATAGATTCAATCAATGACTAAATCAAGTATAGCGGCGCCGATAAGCGAGTGTTAGAGTAGCTCGCCTATAACAATAAAGTGCAACAAGACAGATTTGGACATGTATTATAATTCGCGTTCAGCTAGCCAGACTTCTGTACTATGACTTTATTGACCATCAAGAATCTCAGTATCGAGTTTCCGGGTCGACACGGCACCGAACGTGCGGTTGACGAGGTTAGCTTCGACCTGAGTCCAGGCGAAATTCTCGGCCTGGTCGGCGAATCCGGCGCCGGTAAATCCACCATCGGTAACGGCATCGTGCAGTTGCTGAGTGCCCCCGGCCGGGTTTCATCGGGCGATATATTCCTGAATAACACCAAGATATCGACCTTTAGTAGCAAGGAGATCATCAAGATTCGCGGCTCCCGCGTCGGCTTTATTTTCCAGGATCCGATGACCTCGCTGAACCCACTATTCACGGTCGAAAACCAGCTGGTCGAAACCATTAATAAAAATCTGGGCATCGAAGATCGCAAAGAAGCTTCCCGAATAGCCATCGATTTACTCGACCAGGTCGGGATTCCGGATCCCGAAGTACGCATCAAGCAATTCCCGCATCAATTTTCCGGTGGCATGCGCCAACGTGTGGTAATTGCTATCGCGCTGGCGGGTGATCCGGAACTGCTCATTGCCGATGAACCCACTACCGCGCTCGACGTTTCGGTGCAGGACCAGATCCTGTCGTTGATTCGCAAGCTATGCCGGGAACGCCAGGTCGGCTGCCTGCTGGTTACCCACGACATGGGCGTTATCGCCAGTGTCACCGATCGGGTTGCGGTCATGTACCGCGGCAAAATGGTCGAGATCGGTAAAACAGCCGAGCTCCTGACCTCCCCCAAACATGAATACACCAAGAGCCTGATCAGCGCGGTCCCTAGATCCAGCAAGAAAATTGAGCGATTTCCCCTCGTTGAATATATCGAAACCACGGCAAAAGGACTTAAACACATCGATGTCAAAACCCACTGGCTGGGCCAGGGTACGCGTCATGAGAACATTCAGGATTTGCTGGAAATAAAGGACCTCAATTTGAGTTTTGTCACCCGGGACGCTTTTTTGAAAAAGAATCGCAAATATTTACAGGCAACCAGTGATGTCAACCTGACCGTAAAACAGGGCGAAACCTTCGGCCTGGTGGGAGAAAGCGGCTCAGGAAAATCGACCATCGCGCGCATGGTCGCGGGCCTGCAAAAACCCGACAGCGGCTCGATCAAATTCGACGGGGTCGAGCTGGTTGATAACCCGGATCCAGTTGCTGTCCAGCAGGCAAGACTGCAAATGCAAATGGTATTTCAGAATCCCTACTCTTCGCTAAATAGTCGTATGAAGGTCGACGATATCATCGCCGAGCCCATCCAGTTTCATCGCCTCGCTCCAGCACAGGAAATCAGGACAATTGTCGGCGACCTGCTCGACCATGTCGGGCTCGGCCGTGCTGCCGGGCTCAAGTATCCACATGAGTTTTCCGGTGGTCAACGACAGCGAATTTCGATTGCACGAGCGCTCGCCAGCCGACCGAGGCTGCTGATTTGTGATGAGCCGACTTCGGCGTTGGACGTGTCGGTACAGGCACAAATTCTGAACCTGCTGAAAGACCTGCAGGACGAACTGGGCCTGACGATGTTATTTATCAGCCATGACCTGCCGGTAATCCGACAAATGTGTGACCGGGTTGCGATCATGCGGCACGGCCGTATACTTGAAACCGCTGAAAGCGAGGACTTCTTTGAGCATCCACAGAATGAATACAGCATTGAATTACTCGGCTTGATGCCACGCTTTGATAAAATTTATGAAGTCGAAGCAACCGTTTAATAAAAAATAACTGATTTTTGACGGTTTTTTCAAAAACCGAAATAGAAGCACGACACACACTGACAAAGGAGATAATACGATGAAAAATCGTTTTCTATTAACCACCTGCCTGGTGATGGCGAGCCTGCTGTCCTTCACCACTGCTAACGCGAAAGACCTGAGACTGGCTTACGATGCAGACCCGGTGACGCTGGATATTCACGAGCAGTTATCGGGCGGCATGTTGCAACTGTCGCATATGTCTTTCGATCCTCTGATTCGCTGGACCAAGGACCTGGCGTTTGAAAATCGCCTGGCAACCAGCTACAAACGACTTAACCCGACCACGGTACGCTTTAACCTGCGCAAGGGCGTCAAGTTCCATAGTGGCAACCCGATGACCGCGGCGGATTTTAAATGGACCTTCGATCGCCTCAAGGTCAGCCCTGATTTCAAGGGGATATTTGCCAACTTCACCGAACTAAACGTGATCGATGACCACACCATTGACCTGGTGACCAGCGGTCCCTATCCGCTGGTATTGCATACCTCGACCTACATTTTCCCAATGGACAGCAAGTTCTATACCGGCACCGACGCCAACGGCAACGACAAGGGCGCGATCGTCAAAAACGGCGCTTCCTTTGCCTCCACCAATATGTCGGGCACCGGTCCATTCAAGATCGTCTCGCGCGAACAGGGTGTAAAAATTGTATTCGAACGCTTTGGAGACTACTGGGACAAGCAATCTCCCGGCAATGTCGACCGCATCATTTTTACGCCGATCAAGGATGAGCAAACCCGAGTTGCAGCACTGTTATCCGGCGACGTCGATTTTATCGCACCGGTTTCTCCCAACGATTTCGGACAAATCAAGGCCGCCAGTAATGCAGAACTGATTACCATGCCTGGCACGCGTATCATCACCTTCCAGATGAATCAGAAGCGCAAGAAAGAGCTACAGGATCAGCGGGTCAGAATGGCGATCGTGCACGCGATCAACAACGAAGCCATTGTCGAGAAGATCATGAAGGGATTTGCAACCACTGCAGGACAAATGAGCCCCGCAGGGTATCTCGGATACAATCCGAAACTGAAGCCGCGTTACGATCTCAAGCTTGCCAAGCAATTGATGAAGGATGCGGGTTACGAGGATGGCTTCAGCGTTACCATGATGGCACCTAACAACCGTTATGTTAATGACGATAAAATCGCACAGGCAGTCGCCGCGATGCTGTCAAAAATTAATATCAAGGTCGATCTGCAAACCATGCCCAAGGCACAGTACTGGCCCGCATTCGACGACCGCGCCGCCGATATCATGATGATTGGATGGCACTCGGACACCGAAGACAGCGCCAACTTTTACGAGTTCCTCGCAATGACGCCAGATCAGAGCACCGGCATGGGCGTCTATAATTCGGGCAACTATAGCAGCGATTATGTCGATACCACCACGTTGGCGGCGAACCGGGAAACCGATTCTGCCAAACGTGCTGAAATGCTGCAGTCGATTGAAGCCAAGATTTACCAGGATGCCGGGTTTGTCCCGCTGCACTGGCAGAACCTGGCCTGGGCGGCGCGTAAAGGTGTCGATGTCGACCCAATTGTTAATGCACTCAACTTTCCCTATCTCGGCGACCTGGTCGTCCAATAGGTATCACGAGAAACGGGTGGGCACCCTGCCCACCCGTTTTTCCGTTTATTAAACTATGGCCCAATTTCTGCTGAAACGCCTGCTGCAGGTAATACTGGTGATGTTCGTCATCAGCGCCTTTTGCTTTGGCATCCAGGACAGTCTCGGTGATCCGACCCGGGAATTGGCCGCAATGTCGATGTCCGATGAAGAAAGGGAAAATCTAAAAGATACCCTGGGATTAAACGATCCCCTGCTGGTGCAGTATGGGCGTTTTGTCGGCCGTGCAGTGCAGGGTGACCTGGGAACCTCCTATTTCTTCAAGGAACCGGCCCTCACCGTAATATTGAAAAAATTACCCGCGACCCTGGAACTTGCCTTTGCGGCATCGATAATCATCATTACAATTTCGATTCCACTCGGTGTTTTTTGCGCGATTCGACCGCGCCACTGGTTCGCTAAATTCACCATGGCGGTTAGCGTAATCGGCATATCGATCCCGGTTTTTTTAACCGCGCTCGCGCTGATTTTTATATTCTCGATTACGCTGGGCTGGATGCCGTCGTTCGGCCGGGGTGAAATAGTCGAAGTCTGGGGCTACTGGAGCACGAATTTCGCAAGCTGGGACGGCATCGTGCATATCATCATGCCGGCCATCGCATTGTCGTCGATCATGCTACCCCTGTTCATTCGACTGGTCAGGGCTGAAATGCTCGAAGTGCTCAGTTCTGAATACGTCAAGTTCGCGCGTGCCAAAGGCATGGATTCGTTAACCGTTTATTTCAAGCACGCACTAAAAAATACGATGCTGCCGGTCATCACGGTCGGTGGCGTACAAATCGGCATCATGGTGGCCTATACCATATTGACCGAGTCGGTATTTCAATGGCCGGGAATGGGATTTATGTTCCTCGAAGCGGTAAACCGTTCCGACATCCCGTTGATCACTGCCTATATCATGTTCGTCGGATTTCTTTTCGTGATCGTCAACACGCTGGTCGACCTGCTTTACGGGCTGATAAATCCGATGGTTGACCTGGTAAGCGGGAAGTAATGGACCCGGCAATTTCACACTGGCAACGATTGCTCCAGTCAGACCTGGTTTATCACTTTAAGCGCGACAAGGTCGCGATCACCAGCAGCACCGTGTTCCTGATTCTTGCCTTAATGGCACTGTTTTCGCCGGTGATCGCGCCGTTTGATCCCTACGATCTGACACAGATAGACCTGATGGACTCCGAAATGCCACCCGTCTGGCAGGAGGGCGCGGACGAGCGCTTTTTACTCGGCACCGACGACCAGGGACGCGACCTGTGGAGCACAATTCTCTACGGCATGCGCGTATCGCTGCTGATCGGCATCTTCGCGGTGCTACTGCAGGCCGCAATCGGTATAGTCATCGGCCTGGTTTCAGGTTATATCGGTGGCAGAGTCGACAGTATCCTGATGCGTATCGCCGACGTGCAGCTCTCGTTTTCGACGCTGATGGTGGCAATCATAGTACTGGCCATTGTTAAAAATGCCTTCGGTGCCGACACCTATAGCAGCTGGGCCATGTTTATCCTGATCCTCGTTATCGGGCTGTCCGAGTGGCCGCAAATAGCCCGCACGGTGCGCTCATCGGTACTCGCGGAAAAGGAAAAGGAATATGTCGATGCCGCCCACGTGATGGGTTTCGGGTCGACTCGGATCATGTTCAAGCACATCTTACCCAATTGCCTGTCACCGATTTTTGTCATCGCCACGCTACAGATTGCAAACGCGATTATTACCGAAGCGGCACTATCGTTTCTCGGGCTCGGCATGCCGGTCACCGAACCGAGCCTGGGGTCGCTGATCAGTATCGGCAAAGAATACCTCTTCTCCGGTTCCTGGTGGATTACCCTGATACCCGGTTTCTTCCTGGTGTTAATCGTAATCGCAATTAACCTGATGGGTGATTTTTTGCGCGACGTGTTTAATCCCAAGCTCTACAAGGGGGTAGCATAACTCGGGGTCAGTTTAGAATGGCACTTACTTAAGCTAGTAGCCTGGCCGGTGTATAGTAAAACTGCGATTTGTCCAGAGTCCGACGGGTCGGATAATCGGGGGAATTTTTAGCGAATGCCTCGGCGGCTGCGCCGCCTGCGGTTTAC
>JARFPR010000181.1 GCA_029288195.1 Gammaproteobacteria bacterium
ATAATGCAATGGCTTTAACTATCTTCATGATAATAAGTCGCGCGTGTTTTGTTGAATCGGTATACCTTGCCGGCGAGATCAAAAAAGGCTTGCTCGGCTTCAATATGGGCTTGCTTACTGCGCATCGAGATTTTCGCATCACTGGTAACCAGGTCCCGGTCCGGCTCGAAGCTGATACTTTCGCCGTACATCTGCATTGGATTGTTGCCACGCCTTTGCATCACTACCTGGTTGCGCAGGTGTAGGATATTGTCCTGATGCATGAATTCACCGTTAGTTGCATCGACTTGCCAGTGATCCCTGTCGCGGAGAATTTTTAGCGAAGGAACCTCGATCACGCTAACATCGTTACGCGGGTAGTGCTCTAGGCGCGGACTATTAAACTCGTAATCGATGTTGCCGTCGGTTTTCATCACGCGATAGTGCAAGTTAGTCAGGTAATAATCGATATTGTCGGGAATAATAAGCTCAGCTCTTTCGATTTTGCTGCGCAGGCGTGACTCGTAAACCCAACCGACCGCGATCGCGCCGATACCGAGAACGAATACCAATACCAAAATGCGCAGGTTCATGCGAGGTAGCTATGTTGCCGGGCATCGAGCAGCGACTGTGCTTTCAAGATGAAATCGCTTACTTCTCGCACCGCCCCTTTACCACCCGATGCATCGGTGACCCAATCGCAATGCTGTTTGACAAAGCCGTGTGCATTTTGTACCGCAATTGCCAGGCCCACTCGTTGCATTATCGGCAGATCAGGCAAGTCATCTCCAACATAGGCAATGTTTCCAGGCTCGAGCCCGGTATCCTGTAGCAGTTTTTCGAAAGCCTCTAATTTATCGCGATAACCCTGGTATATACGCCTGACCCCGAGTTCGCCCATGCGATGGTTGACAATTTCCGAATTGCGGCCGGTTATAACCGCAACCTCGATTCCACAATCGAGCAACATGCGAATGCCGTGGCCATCGAGAGAGTTAAATGTCTTGTATTCTTCTCCGCGGTTATCGAAAGTTAATCCACCATCGGTGAGCACACCGTCGATATCGACGATAAGCAATCGTACCTGCCTCGCACTGTCGCTAGCGCTGCTTGTCATGTATTTCTCCTAGACAACACCAGCTCTTAATAAATCATGCATGTTTAACGCACCCTGAACGCTGCGGTCTGAATCGACCACCATCAGCGAATTGATTTTCTTGTCATGCATGATTTTCAATGCCTCGCTGGCAATACGGTCAGCCTCGATGGTCACGCAGTTTGCGGTCATGAAGTCCTGTACCATGGCCGAGCCGATATCCGGCATTTTTTCAAAGGTGCGGCGCAGATCACCATCGGTGTAAATACCGACCAGCTTATTATTTTCGGAATCGATGACTCCGGCCATACCCAGACCCTTGGCGGTCATCTCCAATAAAGTGTCCTTGAGTGTGGTTTCAGCGGTGACTAGTGGGATGGCGTTGCCGGTATGCATGATGTCGCTGACGCGCAACAGCAGGCGACGACCCAGGTTACCCCCGGGGTGCGACAGGGCGAAATCTTCTTCGGTGAAACCGCGTGCTTCCAGCACCGCCACGGCCAGCGCATCACCCATCGCGAGCGCAGCCGTGGTACTAGACGTGGGTGCCAGACCCAGTGGACAGGCTTCCTTGGCCACGCTGACATCGAGATGGATATCAGCACTCCGGGCTATCGTGGAAGCTGGTTTTCCGCTTAGCGCGAGCAGGGGAATACCGAGGCGTTTCAGCAGCGGTAACAACAGTGTGATTTCGCTGGTTTCACCGGAATTTGATAATGCTATTACGAGGTCTTGCGCGGTGATCATACCGAGGTCGCCGTGACTGGCTTCACCGGGATGCATGAAAAAGGCGGGTGTTCCGGTGCTGGCCAGGGTTGCCGCAATTTTGTTGGCAATATGTCCGGATTTCCCCATACCGGTGACAACGATACGACCATTGCATTTAAGTATCAATTCGCAGGCGTCGTGAAAGCTCTGATCCAGGCGTTCGGTCAGGCTAGAAATTGCGTCCGCTTCAGCTCTTAATACTGCGAGGCCTAGCTCGATATAGGCGTGTCTTGTCATAGTTATCCCACGGCGACTTCATAATACAAATATAGCTGGTAAATGACAAAAGCCGCGAACAGGAAGATGCCCTTGATGCGGGTGAGGTGGCGCGGTACGGCAGCCGGAAAACGTGACAATAGCAGCAGTGCCAGTGTCAGCACGACGACAACCACCAGATCGCGCGAGCGCGCGGAGGCATCGATGGTAAAAGTTGTAAATAACGCCGGTAAACCAATGACTGCGAGCGAATTAAACAGGTTGGAACCAATCACGTTGCCGATCGCCAGATCGGGTTTGCCTTTCTTGAGACTGGCAATTGATGCCGCCAGCTCGGGCAGGCTGGTACCGAGCGCGACGATGGTAAGGCCGATAATCAGTTCACTGACGCCGAAGGTCTGAGCGATGCTGGATGCTCCCCAGACCAGCAGCTTGGAACTGCCGACCAGTACCACTAGCCCCAGTAACAACCAGCCGATGGCAGCGGGCATTTTTAAGTCGTGGACCATCTCTTCGAGTTCATGTTCTTCCTGGGCATACTCG
>JARFPR010000322.1 GCA_029288195.1 Gammaproteobacteria bacterium
CCCCCCCCCCCCCCCCCCCCCCCCCCCCCCCCCCCCCCCCCCCCCCCCCCCCTCTCCCGCCCCCCCGCCCCCCGAGAACTACACTCTCGGACGATCGTCGGCAGCGTCAGATGTGTATAAGAGACAGGTGGGTGACCGCGATCTGATCACCGGGTTTTAAATCACTACTGCGAATCAACACCAGTGCCCGACCTTCTTCGACGCTGGATTGCCCGATTGAAATCACGTCGAGCGCCTGCAAGCGACTCTCGACAACACGGTACACCCGCGAATTTCCGTAAACAGCCTGGTAAGGCACCGCGAACACATCACTTTCAGCTGGAAGCATTAAACTGAGCGGCAATAACTCGCCCGGACGCAGTTGTTCTGCGATGGCATCGATTGTGAAATAAGCGTCAATGCCGGTTGCTTCGGCTTCCCCGGCCAGGCGAATCAGTGGAAAACGGCCTAAATACTTGCGATTGGCCACGCTGGCATCGAGTTGCCGTCCCTCGGCAAGTGCCAACTGTACCGACTTGACGTAATTTGTCGGAAGGTGTGCACGGATTTCGAGATCGTTGACCGGAAACAGCGAAATCAGGATCTGGCCCATTGATACGCGATCCCCGGCGGCCACTCCAACCTCGCTGATGATCGCGTCGAAAGGGGCCTTTATCGATGAACGATCCATCGCTAACTTTGCCTGATCGAGTTCTGCCTTGCCGCGATCATGTCTTGCCGTCAGGATTTGAAGTTTCGCCGGGTAACTTTCGACTTCGAGTTCACGTGCGGTCACCTCGAGCTTGCGCCGACCCAACTCGCTACGTGCGCTATTCAGCGCGGTATCGGCGCTCAGGTTCTGTTTCTTCAGCTCGACCAGGCGTTGTACCTCGTCATTGGCCAGCGCTAACAGATCGCGTTCGGTTTCCAGCGAAACCCGGTTAGACTGGTATCGAATCTTGAGTTCCGCTATCTGGTTATCGATGTCACGCAAATCGGCTTCGGCCTGGAGTAACGACGCCGCGAAATCGCGCCGGTCCATGGTAACCAGGGGTTGCCCCTGATCGACGCGAGCGCCATTGCGTACGAACACTTTCTCGACGATGCCACCCCCCGGGGCCGCCGCCTTCAATTGTTCGGGCGACTCGATGCGGCCGTATAGTGTAACGCTGGGCGAAAGTGTCTGTTGGCGTGCTTCGATAATATCGATCTGCCAGACTTTTTCGGTTAGTGCAGGTCTCTCTCTTTCGGTGCGGCTTGAGACCAGCGAGAAATAAAGCACGCCGGCAATCAGAAGCACCACAAAGGGTAATATTATTTTGGTCGAGGTCCTAGCTATCATGACGGATCCAGAAGCGGAAAATATAAAGCAAACGCAGTATAACCTTTGTATCGGTGCGCGAGGCTAGGAATCAGTGCGTTCGAAGCGATTTTGAGCCCGATTCTTGATCACTTTACACGGATCGAAAATCCGGCCATTCATCGCCAGGTGCACGCCGACCGGCAATAGTTGAACGGCAGCACAGGCAACTCCAAGGTTAAAGGTTGCATCGCTATGACGCATGCGTGCCGGTTGCATTGCGCCGAATAGCACAATGGTTTTATCCCTGATATCCAACAGGGCTTGCGCGGTCTCCACCATTGTGTCGGTGCCGTGGGTTATCAAAATCCTGTTTTCTTTTGCGTTGTTGGTAGCTTCGTGGATCATTTTTCGATCAGCCTCATTGATATAGAGGCTATCCTTTTCAAGTAGGGTAACGATGTCATAATCGAAGCTGATATTAGCCTCTTCGAGCAAATCCCCGATGATTGTGTCGGCGAACTGAAATTCGCTTTTGGCGTCGAAATAAATCTTGTCAAAAGTACCGCCGGTGGTGAATATCTTGATTTTCAAAGCATGCTCCTGTTAGCGCATATGAAAGTTAGGCACGGTGCCAAGCTAGTATTGTAAACTGGGTGGGCTGGCTTCACTAACCTGGATAGTTTGAATGACTACTGAACCATTAGTTCGGCCAAAAGTGCCTGTTATCGCTATTTCCTGTGCCTGTATTATTGCACTACTGGCGTTCGGTCCGCGTTCCTCGATGGGTTTTTTCCAACTACCCATATTGCAGGACACCGGCTGGGATCGGACCACCTTTGGTATGGCGATGGCCTTGCAGAATCTGTTCTGGGGCATGGGGCAGCCCTTGTTTGGCGTGATTGCCGACAAGTTCGGCGCCTGGCGGGTGCTCGCCACCGGGGCTACCCTGTATGCTGCCGGCCTGGTCGTGATGGCGATCGCGCCGAGCCCCGCGTGGCTGCATATCGGCGGCGGAGTTCTGATAGGACTGGGCGTAGCGGCCTGCTCCTTCGGTGTTGTGCTGGCCTCGATTGCCCGCCTGGTCAGCCCCGAGAAACGATCGTTTGCCTTTGGTCTCGGCACTGCTGCCGGCTCGGCCGGAATGTTCGTATTTGCGCCGATTTCACAGGGCTTGATCGATACCCTGGGCTGGTCCGACAGCCTGGTCGCAATTGCTGCGATCATGCTAGTCATTCCGCTACTGGCGATTCCGTTAAGGGGTAATTCCTCGACCTCGAAATTTGCCGCAGTTGAATTCGAACAAACGGTTGGCGCCGCGCTGCGCGAGGCATTCGCGAGTAAAGGATACCTGTTACTGACATCCGGATTTTTCGTATGTGGCTTCCAGGTCGCATTTATCACCGCCCATTTTCCTGCCTATATCAATGACCTCGGTATCGCTTCGCGCTGGGCGGTGGTCGCAATCAGCCTGATCGGATTTTTCAACATCATCGGTTCGCTGGCTTCGGGTATCATCGGGCAACATTACTCGAAGCCGATTTTTCTGAGCCTGATTTATATTGCCCGGTCGATTGCCTTTACGGTATTCCTGCTGACACCGGCGAGCCCCACCACGGTTGTCGTGTTTGCTGTTGTCATTGGCCTTTTATGGTTGTCCACCGTGGCCCCGACCAATGCGCTGGTCGCGGTTATGTTTGGTACCCGTTACCTGGGGATGCTCGGTGGTATCGTTTTCTTTTCCCACCAGGTAGGCTCCTTTCTTGGGGTCTGGATGGGAGGCTTTCTCTATGACGCGACCGGTTCCTACGATGTCGTCTGGTGGCTCGGCGTAGCGCTCGGAATATTCGCTGCAATCGTACACTGGCCAATCCGCGAAGAACCCGTCCATCGCCCCGTCCCCGAAGCCGCCTGACGCAACACCCCGCAGCATCCAAATCAAAGATCATTCAAAGCCACCTCGGGGAGAAGCTCGCAAAAGCCGCTCCCAACCGGCGCTAGCGCCGGTTGGCCCATCCATGGGATCGCTTGGAGCTCGGCATCCATGCCTCGCTACACTTTTGCGAGCTTCTCCCCGAGGTGGCTCCAAGATTGGTAGGCAACCGATAAAGCCCCCCGTGACGTCAAGACTGGGTGCCGAAAAAGTATTGATTTTGAAGGGTCAGGCGGCATGGATGCCGCCTGTGGCGAGTCGAGACAAGGATGTCGCGGTCCGGCGTCCCGGGTCTCGCCTTGCCCTTTAAAATCAATACTTTTTCGGGAAGTCGCAGACCCGATGCGTCGGACCGACCCAGTCAGTCACGGGGGGCTTTATCGGTTGCCATTGATTGAATTGGGGGGCTGCGGGGTGGTCCGTCGGGATAGCGAGCGGTATGTGATTTTTAGACCAGCGGGGGTTCGTCGCTTAGCAGTTCGTCGGTGCTGGGATCGAGTTCTTCGTGATAGGCATCGATATTTTCCGCTACCCGGTCAACGGCTTCGTAACTGGCAATATTAAAAAGAGCCTCGCCTGCGAATACCAGCGGCAGATTGGTTTTACCGATAATGATTCCTGATACCGGACTAACCAG
>JARFPR010000482.1 GCA_029288195.1 Gammaproteobacteria bacterium
CAGCCTAAGGCCCGATGATTGCACTATGGACTCAGATAAAAACCAGTATACCGAAGACGACCTCCGCCAGCTCGAGCAACGTATCGACGAACTTATTGACACGGTAGGTCTGCTGAAAAACGAAAATACCAGCTTGCGACAACAAAAGGACAAGTTGGCAACCGAACGCTCTCAACTAATCGAAAAAACCGAAATGGCGCGTAGCCGGGTTGAGGCGATGATTTCACGCTTGCGATCACTCGAACTAGGCTCATGACAAACGCTCAACCAATCAACATTTCCATCCTCGACAAAGATTACAAGGTCGCCTGCCCGCCGGGCGAGCAATCGGCGTTGCTCGAATCCGCCAAGTTTCTCGATAACAAGATGCGCGAAATTCGTGACAGCGGCAATATAATGGGCTCCGAACGGATTGCGGTGATCACCGCGCTTAACATGGCTAACGACCTGCTCAGATCCAGCAACGTCGACAAGGAGATCGGCCAGGAGCTGCCGCCGCGCCTGAAAGACCTGGAAAGTAAAATCTCCCGCGTCCTCGAACAGGCACGTCAATTAGAAATTTAATCCCCATTAGAATTTTAAATTTTACTTTTCGGTGAAATCGAGCCATAGTTAGTTTGATACTGACTACGGTGATCGTTAGCATCCATCATAATCCTTGAGCCTATTTATCAATCTCGGGGACTTCCGTGTAACACTGATGTGCATGCCTGACGAGTCAGGAAGCCTAATGGGTTACCAATCTCCCCACCTGAACCTTTGGTTCAAGGTTGATAGATTTGCGACGACACCGTGGTTGGTATCCTCGATTAGAGATAAACCCCCGAATTTTAAGATAATTTAGTGACCTGCCTCGACAGCGCCTGCCGCTCCGGGCGTCACTTCAGGAATAACTGGTAGGCTTCGTTTTCGGTCTCGTCCCAATAGGGAATCTTGAGGCTTTTGAGGAAGGTATTGAAGGCCCTGTTATCACCACGCTCGACCTGAAAACCCATCAGAATACGGCCAAAATTCGAGCCATGGTTGCGATAATGAAACAGGCTGATGTTCCAGCGATTACCCACCTTCATCAAAAAATCTAATAACGCGCCCGGTTTTTCCGGAAACTGGAAGCGGTAAAGCTGCTCGGTTGAGACACTGCTGCCAGGATGCCCGCCTATCATGTATCGGGCATGCAGCTTGGCGACCTCGTTACCGGTCATGTCGACCACGCCATAACCTTTGGCACCCAGTTTTTCGATGAGCTTGTTTTTCTCATCAATCCCGTGGGTCAGCTGGATGCCAGCAAACACCCTCGCTATCGTATCGTCGGCATAACGATAGTTGAACTCGGTAATCGAACGATGTCCGATTAACTGGCATAACTTTTTGAAACTGCCCGGTCGCTCCGGAATTTCAACTGCAAGCAAGGCCTCGCGATCTTCACCGAGCTCGGCCCGCTCGGATACGTGGCGCAGACGGTCAAAATTCATGTTAGCCCCGCAGTTAATCGCCACCAGCGTTTGCTGCTTGATGCCGTGCATCTCGACATACTTTTTTAACCCGGCAAGCGATAACGCGCCCGCGGGCTCGCAGATAGCGCGCGTGTCCTCATAAGTATCTTTGATCGCCGCGCAAATCTGGTCGGTCGAGACCAGCACCACGTCATCGACCAGGTCCCTGATCATCGACCAGTTTTTTTTACCGACCTGTTTCACGGCAACACCGTCAGCAAAAATCCCGACTTCTTTCAGCCTGACGCGTCGCCCGGCTTTGCGCGCTTCGTAGAAACAGGCGGCATCATCGGGTTCGACCCCGATTATGCGGATTTCCGGTTTGACCGCCTTCAGAAAGCCGGCAATTCCGCCGATTAATCCCCCGCCACCAACGGCCACGAAAATCGCGTCTATCTTGCCCGGATGCTCACGGATAATTTCATGCGCGATGGTGCCCTGGCCCGCCATCACGTCGAAGTCATCATACGGATGGATAAAAGCCAGGCGTTCCTTCTTCGCAAGCTTTAGCGAGTAATCCTTGGCGGCGTCAAAATTTTCTCCGTGCAGGACCGCCTTCGCACCGTAAGACCTGACCGCCGTGACCTTGATATCCGGTGTCGTAGTGGGCATGACGATGGTTGCCTTGAGATGAAGTTTTTTCGCGGCTAGAGCAACGCCCTGTGCATGGTTTCCGGCGGAGGCGGTTATAACGCCCTTCAATCCGGGATTGGCCTGCAGCTCCTGGTAAATCTTGTTGAACGCGCCCCGACACTTAAAGGAAAACACGGGCTGCAAATCCTCGCGCTTGATGAAAACCTCGCTGTCGTAACGCTTCGAAATTCGCGGCATATGATCAAGCGGGGTTTCGCGGGCGACGTCGTAGACCCTCGCGGTAAGCACTTTTTCTAGAAACTTTTCCTTTCGCATAGCCCGATATTAATTTATAGGTAGAAATTATTCGCAAAACCGCGCAATAGCTTGCGCGGACTGCAGGTGATTATCATAATTGATTGCACATGAAGCAACAGGTAAATCCATGACGCCCGAAGATAAAAAACGAAATGCGGCAGAGGCGGCGATCGATTATGTCAAACCCGGCTCAACGATTGGAGTCGGTACCGGTTCGACAGTCAATCATTTTATCGACTTGCTCGGCGAAAAAATGCAAGGCAAGGTTAACTCGGCGGTATCCAGTTCCGAGGCTTCCAGCGAACGCCTGCGCGCCCAGGGAGTCAAGGTCGTCGACCTGAACGAGGTCGGCGAACTCGATCTTTACGTCGACGGCGCCGACGAGTCGAATCAGCAGCTGCAGTTGATCAAGGGCGGTGGTGGCGCATTAACGCGGGAAAAAATCGTTGCAGCAGCAAGCGGCGTGTTTGTCTGCATTGCTGATGAAAGCAAACTGGTAACCACGCTGGGTGCGTTTCCGCTGCCGGTGGAGGTTATCCCGATGGCTCGCGGGCTGGTCATCGGGGCGCTGCAGGGACTCGGTGGCGACCCCCGCTTGCGCGAGGGATTTACTACTGATAATGGCAATCAGATTCTCGATGTCCATGGCCTGCAGATCGACGACCCGATTGATATGGAAATCCGCATCAACCAGATCGTTGGCGTGGTCTGCGTGGGCCTGTTTGCCCATCGGCCAGCCGATGTGCTCATCCTCGGAGGCGAGGACGGAATCAGATCCATTCAGGCATAAAAAAAGCCCGCGATTGCGGGCTTTCCTGTTTGCGTTGTGGTGTGCCTAGCGCTTCGAGAACTGAACACCACGGCGAGCCTTGCGCAGGCCAACCTTCTTGCGTTCAACTGCACGTGCATCACGGGTAACAAAGCCTTCCTTACGCAGCGCTTCACGCAAGGTTTCGTCGTATTGCAGCAGGGCGCGTGTAATTCCGAGACGTATCGCACCCGCCTGTCCGCTGGGCCCGCCGCCGGAAACATTCACGTTGAT
>JARFPR010000495.1 GCA_029288195.1 Gammaproteobacteria bacterium
GCATAATGCTTTTTTAATGTTCCGTCGCGGCAATCACTTTCTCGACTTTTACTGTGATGCCGCGGAACGCCTGTTGCGGCTGAACCGGGGCAGAATGGCACCGCAGTTTATCGGACCCAAGCTATTAACGGCCCTGCACAATATCATCCAGTGCCCGGTGATGGAGGCCGCCGGCATGTTGAGCCCACTGGTGATGCGTGACCTGATCGAGGGGCAGGGTGCAGCCTTGAGCTTATTCCGTAAACAATCCCCGTCAGCACTCGCCGGTGTCAACCTGAGCAGTTCGCTTACTGAACGCGAGGGATTCTCCGAGGCCGAGATGGAAATTTTGATAAAGCAGCTAATGCTTAAAGGAATTGAATAATCCATCAGTTCGAAAGGCCCGATTTACCCGTCACCCCCGCGTCCGCGGGGTTCCGCGTAAGCGGCGGTCCGACGCGTCGGAATCTTTTGAGTATATTGCCATTGTAAGATTCCGGCTCAAGGCCGGAATGACGTTCAATCCAGGTCAGGCAGGGGAAGTTCGAAGTCGTAGCCTGATTCGACCTGTTGTGCAATATCGATTAATTGTTCGTCGCCAAAGTGCTTGCCGACTAGTTGCGCTCCGATCGGCAGGCCCTTGCTGTGCATGCCGCAGGGCAGGGTTATTGCCGGATGCCCGGTCATGTTGAAAAATGAGGTGTACCGGGTTATTGCGTTTCCGGCGGGCTCGGCATATCCATCTACGGTCACTTCGATCACGCCGATTTTCGGCGCGATCACCGGTGTTGCCGGCGTCAGTATTACGTCGACCTCTGCAAATACCCTGTCCATGTCGTTGCGGTAGGTTTCGATAAAGCGTTTACCGCGGATATATTGCTCTGCAAGCAGGCATTGGCCCAGCGCCAGCCCTGCGCGGAAGTCCTGGCTGTAGAGATGACCCCGCTGTTCGAGGTATCGATTGTGGTAAGACAATGCCTCGGGCATTTGTACCGCCAGTGATACCGTCCGGGTAAACTCCATTGATGGCATGGGGACCGGTTTGAGAATTGCACCTTCCCGGCGCAGAAAACTCATCAACGCATCGATGCTTTCGAGAATTTCGCTGTCGCAGCGTTCAAAAAAGAATGACTGCGGGATTCCAATGGTCAGATTTTGCAGACCTGTCTGCACTGGAGGTTTGGACTCTGACGCCAGTGATTCAAATAATAGCCCGGCATCCGCTGCCTTGCGGGTGAGCGTGCCGACATGGTCAAGAGTCCACGAATAGGGTATGACGCCCTCGGTACTGATGCGACCATAGGTCGGTTTGAAACCCACCAGGCCGCAGAGTGACGCGGGTGCTCGCACCGATCCGCCGGTGTCGGTACCGAGCGCCGCGGTGCAAAGACCGAAACCGACTGCCGCCGCCGAGCCGCTGCTGGAACCACCCGCGAGGCGTGATGGGTCATACGGATTAGGAGGGGTACCGTAGAGCGTATTTTCGCCGGTCGCGCCGTAGGCAAACTCATGCAGGTTGTTCTTGCCGATGAAATTAGCGCCGGCCTGGTTCATGCGCCTGACGGTCTCCGCGTCCTGATGCACCAGGTTATCCTGCAGTACCTGGGAGCCGCCCGTGGTTGGCAGGCCCTTCACATCAAACAAATCCTTGCAGCTATAGGGAATGCCGTTGAGTGGTAGTTCATCATCGAAATTTTTATCGATGTTTGCGGCCCTGCCACGAGCAGCTTCAATATCAACGCGGATAAAGGCTTTACTCTCCTTAGCGAAGCGTTCGATGCGATCTGCATAGAGATCGATCAGCTCGGTAGCGCTGAACTCGCGGTTGCGCAGGCGGGTGGAAATCTCGCTGAGCGACGCGAAAGCCAGTGATACGGTCATTTCGGGGATATGTCGCCAGCCGGAGGTGTTGCTTCCAGGTCGATTTTACGCAGTACCTC
>JARFPR010000505.1 GCA_029288195.1 Gammaproteobacteria bacterium
ACAGCTGGGTCCAGATCGACATTGGCTTATTCATGAAATTACTCCTCGGTTTGTTTTATTAGACGGGCTATTATTATCAAAAACTATTATTACAGTTTTACCCGCTACGGCTGCATTATTCTCCTTTGATACGGGTGATGCAACTTTTACCCGGCCAGCAGGGTGTCGTTAATGCTACAGCGTCGGAGAGAACCGGTCTGAATTATCTGCTTGAAATCAATCGCTTAGGTAATCGCTATTTTGCGATGCGGCATGGGCACAGTATAGCCAATCAGCAGGGAATTATTGTCAGTCATCCCGAAAATGGATGCGACCGGTTCGGTTTAAGCGAACTGGGTCGCGAGCAGGTAAAGCAAAGCCTGCAAAATTTCGGATTACTTGACGTCAACACGATAATTGTCAGCTCGGATTTTTGCCGCGCTCGAGAATCGGCCGAAATCGTGAACGCACAACTTAATGGCGACGGGTCGATCACCCTCGATTCACGCTTACGCGAGCGTAATTTTGGTGAACTTGAGTTAACCCCCGATAGTGGCTACATGGATGTCTGGCAACAGGATGCGAAGGACCCGGACAGCCAGCTGAGAGGAGTCGAAAGCGTAAACCAGGTAATGAGTCGGGTAACCTCGGTAGTGGCCGAGTATGAAGCCCGTTATACCGGCGCGACGATTCTGCTGGTGTCGCACGGGGATGCCCTGCAGATTTTGCAAACCGCTTTTGCGAGGATGGATGGATCATCACATCGGCAACTGGATCATCTGCATACCGCGCAAATCCGGCCGCTGCAATTCGGTTAGCCGGGTGTTGTCCCGGTCTACTGTTGTTGTGCCTTGTACAGGTAGTGACAAATACGACTGACATGGCGACTCACGCGGGTTAACCAGCGCAGTGCCTCTGCAGACTCGGTGGCGTAGCGGATATCGAATTCCCCACGGGCTACCGCCTGGTAAATTTTTTCACGCTGCGGATCTTCCATGCCGAGGGTACGCTGATAGGATTGCTCGGCAAGCTCGCAGGCCCGCTCAAGCTGCTGTGCTTCAACGGCATCGATAATTTCATCAATCTGGCTATCCATGACAATTTCGACCTCGGTCAATTCATGTCGCTGGCTGGCGGCGATCGCACGATTCAGATCTTCGTCACAGCGCTCATGCAGGCGTTGCATATGATCGGTAGCGTGAATTAACGCAATCAGTTTTTGTGCTTCACGACTTTGCGGATTGCGTATATTTATCTGGTCTAGAAAATCGTGGGTATCATCGAGTATGGT
>JARFPR010000064.1 GCA_029288195.1 Gammaproteobacteria bacterium
GCGGCTGTCGCGTGCCATACAGGCGGCACGGGCAACATCGAGTCCATTTGGTCTGTTGTTTCTTGACTTGAAAAAATTTAAACCATTCAACGACAACCATGGGCACGAGGTTGGCGATCAGGTGCTGCAAATTGTCGCTCAACGCCTGCAAGCGCAAATTCGATCCGATGATTTAGTGGCTCGATTCGGTGGCGACGAATTTGTGGTTATGCTCGATGGGCTAAACGAAATTGAATTGTTAGAACAGCGCGCGGCGAGGATCGCTAGAAGCCTGACCAAACCGTTCCACATCGGCGATCTGTCATGCGCGGTTGGTGTCAATATCGGCGGTGCGATGTATCCGCAGGATAGTGAAACTGAAGATGGATTATTGAAGGTGGCTGACCAGAAAATGTTTCGGGCCAAGCAGTCCGATGTTGATTACCTTGTTGGCAACAGGGAATAGTGAGCCGGGAGGAAAGCGGCAAGGCAATAGTAATTGATCTAGATCAATTAAAATCGTTGAAACGCTATATATAGTGGTTGGTCCTGTGAAAAAACACAATATGTAGTTGGCCCACATAATCCATAATGGAACAATAAATGAACCAGGAATCAGCGAGCGACTTCTTATCCTTACCTCAACACATCATTAAGCGAGACGGTACCGAGGTTAAGTTTGAGCATAAACTTATTGAGCAGGCAGTGCTTAAGGCGGGTGAAGCTACACAGGAATTTGATATTCCAGAAGCCTGTCTTATAACCCAGCAGGTCATAAAGGTTTTATGCCATCGTTTTGCTAACCGACAAATCCCGGATGTCGAGGCGGTTCAGGATATTGTAGAGCAAGTCCTGATCTCGATGGACCATGTCAAAACTGCTCGGGCTTATATCGTTTATCGAGAACAGCATCATCGCTTAAGACACGATAAGCGCACCCTGGTAGATGTTTCTTCATCGATTAATGAATACCTGGACCGATCGGACTGGCGGGTACGTGCTAATGCTAACCAGGGTTACTCACTTGGAGGGCTGATCCTCAATACATCCGGCAAAATGATTGCCAATTACTGGCTTAATCATGTTTATCCCACCGAAATTGGCGATGCGCATCGCAATGGTGATATTCATATCCATGATCTAGATATGCTGGCAGGTTATTGTGCTGGCTGGTCACTACGCACGTTATTAAATGAAGGTTTAAATGGAGTCGAGAGCAGGGTTGAAGCCGGGCCACCCCGTCACATGTCTTCCGCCGTAGGCCAGATTGTGAATTTTCTCGGTACCTTACAGAACGAATGGGCAGGTGCTCAGGCCTTTAGTTCATTTGATACCTATATGGCGGCCTTTGTGCGTAAGGACGGACTGAACTATGAGCAGGTTCGTCAGTATATCCAGGAATTAATTTACAACCTCAATGTACCCTCGAGGTGGGGAACGCAGACGCCTTTTACCAATCGGACATTGGACTGGGTGTGCCCTGAGGATCACCAACAACAGCTTCCAATCATTGCAGGCGAAGAACAGGCCTTCACCTATGGTGAATTGCAGCGCGAAATGGACATGATCAATCGCGCCTACATCGAAGTGATGAGCGAAGGCGATGCCAAGGGCCGTGTATTTACCTTTCCCATCCCAACTTACAATATTACGGAAGATTTTATCTGGGATTCTGAAAATGCCGACCTGTTATTCAAGATGACAGCCAAATATGGACTCCCGTATTTCCAGAATTTTTTAAATTCGGAATTGAAACCAAACATGATCCGCTCCATGTGCTGTCGATTGCAACTGGATCTGCGCGAGCTTTTGAAGCGCGGTAATGGATTGTTCGGCTCGGCAGAACAGACCGGTTCAGTAGGTGTGGTTACGATCAATTGTGCGCGTCTCGGCTACCTGCATCAAGACGATGAGGTCGCGCTATTAGCGGCGCTGGACAAGTGGTTGATCAAGGCCAGGAACAGCCTCGAGATCAAACGTAAAGTGATTCAGCGGCATATGGATGCCGGTCTGTTTCCCTATACCAAACGTTACCTGGGGACCCTGCGTAACCACTTTTCCACTATCGGCGTAAATGGTATCAATGAAATGGTTCGAAATTTTTCGCATGACTGCGAAGACATCACCACACATCAGGGACGAGCTCTGGCAATTCGATTTCTGGATCATATCCGTGCGCGCATGATCGAGTTCCAGACGGAAACCGGCCACATGTATAACCTGGAGGCAACGCCAGCCGAGGGAACCACTTATCGACTGGCGCGTGAGGATCTTAAAATGTTTCCGGATATCCTGCAGGCAGGAACGCCTGAAAAACCTTACTACACGAACTCATCACAGCTGCCGGTCGGTTATACCAACGATCCGTTCGAAGCCTTGCAGATGCAGGATGAACTGCAAAAGAAATATACCGGAGGAACAGTTCTTCATTTATATATGAGCGAACGTGTTTCCAATGTCGAGGCCTGTAAGAAACTGATTCAACGATCACTGGCTAATTTTCATCTGCCGTACATTACGGTAACACCGACTTTTTCGATTTGTCCAAATCACGGCTACCTGAGCGGTGAGCACGAATTTTGTCCCCGTTGCGACGACGAGTTGATTGCGGCAAAACAGATTAAATTAAATCCTCAGGAGAGAAAAAATCATGACTCAACAAGCGTCCACTAGGCTGACAGATGAAGAGCGAACACGTTGCGAGATTTGGACTCGTGTCATGGGATATCACCGGCCTGTGAGCTCTTTCAATCCTGGTAAGCAGGCCGAGCATGACCAACGTAAGTTTTTCCAAGAAAAAAAACCGGATTCGTGAATCAATCGATGTCGGTGGTATTACACCATTTACAACGATCGATTATCCCGGTCAGCTGGCCGCGGTCTTGTTTCTTCAAGGTTGTCCCTGGCGTTGCCATTACTGCCATAACAGTGAACTGATTCGACGTCGAGCTGCGCCTGGACTTCCATGGTCCTCGGCTGTGAAATTTCTGCAACAACGTAAAGGGCTAATCGACGCGGTTGTTTTCAGCGGTGGCGAACCGACCTTGCAATCGGGCCTTGGTATGGCGGTACGGCAAGTGAAACGCATGGGCTTCAAAATTGGCCTGCATACCGCCGGGACCTACCCCGACCGATTGGAAAAATTATTACCACTGATCGACTGGGTTGGTCTCGATATCAAGGCATCAGTGCAACAGTATTCGGATATTACGGGCATCAAAAATTCAGGAGAACGCGCGTGGAGAAGTGCTCGCTTAATTGTCGAGTCTAATCTTGATTATGAAGTCAGGACGACAATTCACCCACGACTTATCGATCGAGGGAAACTGTTTAACCTGGTTACTGAGCTGGTTGATCTGCAGGTTGAGAATTACGTGATTCAGGAATGCGTTCCAACTCACTGCCTTAATTCGGGGTTTCGTGTAATCGAGCAATTCCCACTTGATGAAACGGATATTCGGAATATTGCACAAAATTTTACTAACTTTGAGCTACGCATGGCCGGTTGACCGGATTATAAGAATTCAGTTCATGGCGCCCTTGCCAGGACAAAATTCTCAATTATTGGAATTCTCTTGCCAGCTTGACTGGCACCAAGTTTAAGAGAAATTTGCACCTGTTATTGCTATCCTTTTCGTTGGAAGTATTTCCCATCTATCTTGATGTAAATCGAATTTGGGTAATCAATAACATACCGACCGGGACCTCCGTTAGTAATTTAGGATGAAGATGTCATCACCACTGCGCCATTTTATGATTGTTAGCATCATCGGTATGACAGTCACATTGTTAGCGCTGCTGTATTTCCATAATGAATTAAGTGAGGAGTACTTGCGCGAGCATCTGGATTCGCACAACAAAAATCTTTCGATCGTATTGCGTAATTCGGTGCTCGCAGAAGGGCTCGAAAAGGAGCTCGTCGATTCCAATAGAGCACTATCGGATTCGATAATAGCCAACATCGATTTGACGCTGGAGCAGGAATTGCGCTGGGTTCCGGTGGTGAAAGTTAAAATCTATAGCCGGGATTCGATCGTCCTCTATTCTACTAACGGTCATGAAATAGGCGCCGACGCCAAACATAATAAGGGCGTGCAGAGTGCGCTCGCAGGTCAGCCGATATCTGGCCAGGTCCATCCCAACCATTTAAACGAGTTCGACCATGTTATCGAAGTGGGGGACCTGCATCAGCAATACGTCCCGATCAAATCGCGGAAAACAGGTGACGTGATTGGTGTGTTCGAAACCTACCTGAATATTTATGAAGTCGTCAGAGAGGTTGAAGTAAGGCAGCGCAACGCTTTCTGGCTAATAGGCGGAATTCTGGCCGTATTCTACCTGGCCCTGGCTACGACGTTTCTCGCCACTCATCGCTTGCTGCGTCGTGAGACGCAACGGCGTGAGGCTTATGTCGAAGAGCTTCATACGGTTCACGCAGATCTTGAGCAACGTGTCGAACGACGCACCGCAGAGCTGGATCATGCGAGAAATTTTCTACAGTCAGTCATCGATGGTATAGCAGACCCGCTACTCGTAATCAGACCCGATTTCACGATTGCATTGATGAACCGTCAGGCAGAAAAACAGATCCCGCCTGATCAGGATGAGAAGAATTACCGTTATTGCTATCAGATATCGCATCGGCTAGACGCTCCCTGCACCGAACCTGCTCACCCCTGTTCGTTT
>JARFPR010000088.1 GCA_029288195.1 Gammaproteobacteria bacterium
AACGATACCGACCATGAAACGCCTCCAGACCGGCTTTATTGCACTTGCGAGAATTCCGCTCATGATTGTTGGGCTGTTACCGGTTCTGGCTATTGCCCAGGCGGCGCCGGTTGAAGTTGCCCTGGTGGAACGCAGTGACATAGTCGAAACCCTCAGTTTAACGGGCTCCCTGAGTTCTCCGAATTCGGCGCGTTTATCCCCTGACGTTGAGGGGCGATTGGTAAGCCTCAAGGTTGATGCCGGGCAGCGCGTCAACGTCGGCGACACCTTGTTTAAACTCGATGACGAGCTGGCGCGACTTGAGCTGGCTCAGGCGATTGCGGCCGAGCACGAAGCTGAGGCCGATCTCGCAGATACCAGGCGTCGAGTTACCGAAGTGGCCGAGCTGGTCGCGGAGGGAAGCTTTCCTGAGAGCGAGGCACGCAGTCTGACTGCGCTGGTCGAACGCAACCAGGCGATACTCGAACGCCGACGCGCCGAGCGCGCTTACGCGGCTGCAAGGCTTGAACATCACAGTCTGAAGGCTCCCTTCAGTGGCGTGGTTGCAGAGCGCAACGCGGACCTGGGCGAGCGCGTGGACACTGGCTCAAACGTGTTGTTGCTGGTCGCCACCGATCGTCTGCAGCTGGACTTGCGCATACCGCAAAAGTATTTCCAACGAATCAGGCCGGGCACACCCGTGTCGATGAGGCTGGACGCCTTGCCGCAACAGACCATAACGGCAAACGTCGCGCAAATCGTTCCGGTAAGCGATCCGGATGCGCGCACCTTCCGTGCGCGCGCCGAGGTCGATAACGCTGCGGGGCAACTGACACCTGGCATGTCGGTCAGGGCGGTAGTTCGAATTGGCACCAATCGCAAGGCTGAAGTAGTGCCCCGCGATGCACTGATTCGCTATCCGGACGGGCGCACCATCGTCTGGGTGGTCGAGGTTGATGGTGACAGCTATGTTGTCAAGGAGCGCCGCGTAAAAACAGGTTTGAGTTTCGATGACAAACTCGAGATCATCGAAGGCCTGGTTGAGGGCGAACGTGTCGTGATACGTGGTAATGAAGCGCTGCAGCAGGACCAGCAGGTCCGCGTCAGCGGGTAATCGGCATCACCATGTTTGAGAAACTGATCAATCGCGGCACGCTGATGACGGTTATCGTCGGTGTGGTCGTGGTTCTGGGCGTGGTGGCAACCTTCAAGGTCCCGGTACAGATGATTCCGGACCTGGATGTGCGCACGGTACAGGTGCGCACATCCTGGCCGGGTGCAACACCCCAGGATATCGAGAAAGAGATCCTGATAGAGCAGGAGGAATATCTGCGCAGTATCCCCAGCTTGCAGCGCATCGAGGCCTCGGCCTCGTCGGGCCGGGCCCGCGTTGAGCTTGAATTCCCGCAGGGTGTCGATATCAATGAAACCCTGATCCGGGTAAACAATGCCCTGTCGCAGGTACCTTCCTACCCGAACAACGTCAACCAGCCGCGCATCTTTGCCGAATCTTTTTCCAGCAATTCCTTCATGTATTTTCGGGTCGCGCCGCTTGATGGTAATCCGCGCGGCCTGGATATGGATATGATGCGCGATTTCGTCTCTGACAATGTCCGCACCCGGATGGAAACCGTACCGGGCGTTTCCAGCGTCGAGGTCTGGGGTGGCGCCGATCGACAGGTACAAATCCTGGTGGACCCGGCGGCACTAGCCGAGCGGGGATTGACGGTAGCCGAAGTGCGCGCGGCGCTGCGCGCGCGTAATCGCGACGTTACCGGGGGCCAGCTCGAAGCCGGTAAACGGCGCTACCTGCTGCGCACCATCGGTCGTTTTAACGATCTGGAATCGCTTGATCAACTGATACTGGCGCGCCAGGGCGACCAGCTAACCCGGTTGGGCGACGTCGCCGAGGTCCGCCTGGATCATTTCGAGATTGCCCGCGAGGCTTTCGTCAACGGCAAACCCGTTTTATTCCTTGCGGTTAATCGGGAGCTGGGATCCAACGTCATCGATATTAAGGACGGGATGTTCGAGGAAGTGGAGCGGATTAATGAAGAACTCCTGTTCCGGTCAGGCATGGAACTGAGACTCAATGCGACCGACACGGTTTACGTGGAGCAATCCATCGCAACCGTCTGGCGTAACCTGGCGCTCGGCGCGGTGCTGGCGACCCTGGTCATGTACCTGTTCCTGAGATCGGCGCGGATGACGCTGGTGGGTGTGATGGGCATTCCCATCTGTACCATCGCGGCTTTCATCGGGCTGTTGCTGGCGGGCCGCACTATCAACGTGATTTCGCTTGCCGGCGTTGCCTTTTCGATCGGCATGACGCTCGACAACACTATCGTCGTGCTTGAAAGCATCGAGTGGGAGCGCCGCAAGGGTCTGAAGCGATTGCAGGCCGCTGTGACCGGGGTGCGGCGGGTTTGGCCCGCGGTACTGGCATCGACGCTGACCACGGTGCTAGTCTTCATCCCGATTATTTTTATCGACGAAGAAGCCGGCCAACTCTACGGTGACATCGCGATCGGCGTTTCCGCCACGATCCTGGTATCGATGCTGGTGGCGATCACGGTGGTGCCGACCGCGGCGGCAAATTTCGCGCTTCGGGACGAGCCGCGCGGCTCCGTGTCGAAGGCGAAATCGTCGGCGCCCGGTATGCAAAGGCTTTTATCGGGTATCAACTGGCTGATCGCTACTACCACGCGACGCATGGCGGTAATGGGCATTACCGTGGTTCTGAGTGCGGCCATCATCGTTGGCCTGACGCCGCCGGCCGAGTACCTGCCGCCGGGTGAAGAGCCCAAGGTCTTTGCGCGCATGAATGCACCCCCCGGCTATAACCTGCCGACCATGCGTGAAATCGGCTACGAGATACAGGAGTATTTTCTGCCATATCTCGACCATGAACCCGAGCAGTTTGCGAGCGGTGAGACTGCCGTCCCAGCACTTGACTACCTGATCTTATCGATCCGTTCCAGCGGCCTGTTCCTGATTAGCGAACCCAAGGACAAGGGGCAGGTGGACGCCCTGATGGATGCGCTCGACGCCAAGTACGGCGAATATGCCGGGATGCGCTCGTTCACCACGCGTGGCTCGATCATTTCCAGCAATAACGGTGGCACGCGCAGTATTAACCTGGATATTTCCGGACCGGAACTCGAGCCCATTTATGCTGCCGCCACCGCGGCCTATAACCGTACCCGGGAGGTCTTTGAAAACCCGCGTATCCGCGCCAATCCGGCGACGCTGTCTCTGTCGCAACCATTAATTGAAATCCACCCGAACTGGGAGCGGGCCGCGGAGCTGGGCATGGATACCAGCGACATCGGTTTTACCGTCGCGGCTCTCACCGATGGCGCTTTCGTCGATGAGTTTTTCCTGGCCGACGACAAGATCGATATGTATCTCTATAGCCAGGCGGGTCCGGACTCCTCGCCGCAGGGCCTCACGGACCTGCCGGTGTATACCCGCGGCGGGGGTGTGGTGCCCCTGTCGAGTATCGCCAGCGTGGTTGAAACAGTCGACACCAGTACGGTGCGGCGTGTGGATGGTGCACGCACCGTAACCCTGAGTATCATTCCGCCGCAAACCATAGCGCTCGAGACCGGGGTCGAGATTGTGCGTGAAGACGTGCTCGGTTACCTGAGAGGCAGTGGCTCCATACCTGCCAGCGTCAGCGTCGATATATCCGGGGCGAGTGATCAACTCGAGGCTACCCAGCGATCACTCACTGGCAACTACCTGGTCGCACTGATCCTGGTTTACCTGGTGATGGTAGCCATCTTCACGCACTGGGGTTTTCCGCTGTTGATCATGACGACGATACCGCTCGGGGTTGCCGGAGGTATTGCCGGACTCGCGTTGATGAACGCCATCGGCGGTTCACTCCCCCTGCTCGGATTGAGTGCCGTGCACCAACCCTTCGACATGATTTCGATGCTGGGCTTCCTGATCTTGATGGGAACGGTGGTGAACAATCCGATCCTGATTGTACATCGCGCTGCCGACAACTTCCGCAGTGGCGGAATGACCGCTGCCGAAGCCGTGCACGAGGCCGTTGAGTCCCGCTTACGTCCGATAGCGATGTCGGCGATCACGACCATCTTCGGTCTGGCGCCGCTGGTCTTCATTCCGGGTGAGGGTACCGAGCTCTACCGCGGCGTCGGCGCCATTGTATTATTTGGACTCGCGGGTGCCGCGATGGTCACGCTGACCTTCCTGCCGGCTGCCACCGTGACGGTACTTTCCTGGACGCAGCGTAAGCAGAGCAGCTCTGGAAAAGGCGATCCCGCGGCGGGTGTGCCCGGCGGGGGCCTGCAGCACGGGCCTGCAAAACCGAGGCCATAGGACGAATTTTATAGTCAGAATACGGGAGATTTTTGTCGTCAGCTAGACAGCGACGAGAAGTGGAATTCCTCAACCTTCAACGCTGGCATCGCCATTGCCATAAATTCGCCGGTAGCCACCGGTTTACCGCTGGCAACAACATTATCCAGCACTCTGAGTACCGATTCGTTCCAGCGCATATCTACCACCGGGTAAGTGACTTCGCCATTCTCGATGCGATAGGTGCCGTCGCGGGTCATGCCGGTGAAGCCCAGGGTTCTGGCATCGGTCGAGCGGATATACCAGAAACGCGTGACCAGGATGCCGTCCTCGGTGCTGCGAATGAGTTCCTCCAGCGAAGTGCCGTCTCCGGACAGTACCAGGTTGTTGGGAGCGGGTTTAACCGCTAGCCCGTTTTTGTTGGCCCAGTAGCGGTTGGTGAATAGCTGTTGCAATTTGCCCTCATCGAGCCAGACCGATTTAGCGAGTGCCTGGCCGTCGCTGGAAAATGCTACGGTCGGGAACGTCGCTTCGGCCGGGTCCGAGTAAAACGAAAGTCGGCCGAGCGTCGCGTCGAAATCGGAAAAGGGCGAGCGACCCTCGTCCCTGGCACGTTGATCAAAACCGTACCAGAAAGCCATCGCCATCAAGTCGCCCACGGCCTGCGGTTCCAGGATCACCGTAACTGGTCTGGGTTCAAACACCGTGGGATCCTGGGCCCCGGCACATTTGTCGATAGCACGACCGGTGGCCGCCATGACATCGCCTTGAGCAATGGATACGCCCTGGTGCTCGGCCCAGCCGCTGCCGTCAGTGCCGGTGGCGGTGACATGGTAGTCGCTGCGATGATAACGCTCGTGGGCAAATCCCCCCGCGCTATCGCCGTAAGCGGTAAACATTTTTGCATGCGCGAGCAGGCCTGCCAGGTCAATGCCCGCTGCCGCACCCGCACTGCAGGCCTGCGCTGCCCAGGCACCGACGGTTTCGATTTCGATGGTGTCGGATTCGGCATTAAAGGCATATTCCAGACTTGGTAGAACGTCACCCAGTGCCGGCATGACTTCCTCGTCATCGGGCATATGCCGACAGGTGGCAAACACCTGTTCGACACTGCGTTTGATCAATTCCTGGTCATCCAGGGCATTGATGCTGATCGAGGTTTTCTTCTGTTCGAGACGGGCGCTCAAGGTTAACGTCGCCTGCTGCTTTAGTACGTTTTGTGATATCGCGCAATCGTTAAACCGTGTGCCCAGGCGTTCCACGCCGTTAAGCAGCACCTGCAGTTCGCCTTCATGGGGAATTTCGAGAATAGCTGCGATCAAATCCTGGGATTGCTGGCGGTTCATGAATCACGCCCCCGGCAGATACGGATTTTTCTGAAGCGGGTAGGCGCCGCGCCGTGCGTCATTTGTGCGATCTGCATCGGGTCGCCCTTGCCGCAGTTTGTAACGCCATGTGGCTGCCAGTAATTTTCATCGCAAGTCGCATCACAGGCATTCCAGAAGGTCGGGGTGCGACTCTGGTAGAGAGCAGCCTTCAGCATGCCGGCTTTTTTACCGTTTTTGATTTCCCACACCGCGTTGCCTCCAAACTGGAAGTTGAGACGCCACTGGTCGATCGAAAAACTGTCCATGCCCTCGAAATAGAGCCCGTGCTTGACATCGGCCATCAATTCCTCCGGGGACAGCGGCGTTTTGCCCGGCATCAGGAACAGGTTGGGGATGCGCACGATGGGTATGCTCGACCAGTGGTCGGCGCGACAGGAGCCGCGGCTGCGTTCTTCCCCGATGTAATGTGCGAATTCACGGCCACTGCTGTAGGTTTGAAAAATGCCGTCCCTGACGATTTCCCAGCGCTGGCCGGGCACTCCGTCATCATCGAAACCCTGGGTGGCGAGGCCGTTTTCCAGCGTGTTGTCGGCCATCAAAGTAACCTGGTCGCTGCCGTATCGAAAATCACCCTGTTTATCACGGGTCACAAACGATGAACCCGCCATCGATACCTCGTAACCCATGACGCGGTCGAGCTCGGTCGCATGTCCGACCGATTCGTGAATCGTCAGCGACAGGTTTTCCGAGTCGGTGATGATATCGAAATCACCCTCGGGGGAGAGCCTGGCCGAGAGTTTCTCTTCGGCCTCGGCGGCGACACGCTCGGCCTGGTCGAGGAATTCCTGCTTGCGATAACATTCGAAACCCTGGTTGCTCGCCGGCGCCTTCCAGTCGCGCTCCTGGAAATCGTCATTGCCAACCGCAATTGCCCAGATCGCCGACTCGGACGAGGTGACGTCGCTGTGCAGTTCGGAACCCTCGGTATTCACATACCAGCGCTGTACCCGCTTGAACGACAGGAAGCCCTGGGCGCGTTTGATGGACTTATTCTTCAGCATGACCTCGTTGGCAGCTATCAGCAGATCGGCCTTGTCTTCCAGTGCGACAGCAAACGGGTCTTGCCTGCAGGTCGATTTAAAGTCGAGCGTGAGTGCGGGCTCCGGCGCCCATTTCACCCCGTCCTCGCGCAAGGCCATTGCCGAGGCCCGCGCAATGCGCATTGCCCGGGCGACGACTTTCTCGATCTCGTCGGCGGTATAGGTCGGAGACGAGGCAAATCCCCAGGCGCCCTGGTAAAGCACGCGCACGCCAAAGCCGCGGTCGTCGCCGTCGCTGCAGCTGGACAGGGCATGGTCGCGCGATACGACCCGCTGCTTGCGAATCGACAGGTAACGTGCGTCGGCAAACTGGCAGCCCGCCCTGGTGGCGCTATTGCAGGCAAGTTTCAGCAGGTCAAACATGGTTGCTCATCGTCCCGGATCGAGATTGAAAGTACAAAGATGTTACGCCGTGATGACTTGTTTTGGATCATCGCGCATTGAAGGCAGTTCGATAGATTCCGATTGGTTAGTTGAGGATCCTGTAGCCGCGGTTGCGCAGACAGTTCTTGACCACCTGCGATTTTTCGCGCTCGGTGGCGCCTGCACCCTTGACGCCTCCAAGGACCCCGCCAACCCCGGCCGAGCGTTTCACACTGTCGCTATCGCCAACGATGGCACCTATCACACCGCCAACGATCGCGCCGCTGACCGCGCCGGAGCCGGCCTTTTGTTCTACCTGTTCTGCAATCTGCTCACATTCTGCCAGGTCGTACTGGTATAGCTCCATGTCGACACTTTCGGGATCGATGATGGGTTTGGAGCGATTTGTGGCACAACCAGTAGAAAAGGTGATGGCAAGTATGGTGATGCAGTAAAGGATGTTTTTCATGGATATCTCGGGTGCTTTCAATTAGCGGGAACAACGGCTTGACGCTAATGCCCCAGGCCTGTGCAAGGATTGGAAATGTCTGGTCTGCATTGGCTCAACGGCCGTTATGACGGGGGATAATAGTCCAAAGCATTCTATATTAGTAATCCCCGCCAAAACTGCCAAAAATCGAATTTAATGTGATCTGGTCCATGTTTTTAACATCTGGGTCGTGCTTTCATGGGCGCTGGATTGTACCGGTTTAACCGAAAGTCGTGCGAACCCGGTTCGTCAGCAAAATGATTTCCCGGAAATTTAGTTAAAGGTCGATTCAGGAATAAAATATAGTATATTATTCGCTTTCCCGAAAATATACTGAACCCGTCAACATAAGAATAAAGAATGCTTGATCTAGGAGGCTCGCCGAATTTGACGATAGAATCAATAGAATTGGTTCGGTTGCCCAGTCCCCCACATCTGCTCAGCAGGCTGCTCGATGTCTGTCATGATCCCGACAGTACAATCGATGAGCTGGCCGATTTAATCGGCACCGATGCGGCCTTAACCGGGAAATTAATCATGGCCGTTAACTCCGCGGCGTTTGAGATTAAACAACCCGTCGAGAATTTGAGCCATGCCGTGGCATTGCTGGGTCATGAGCTTGTCAAAACCATGATGCTGACATCATCGATGCAGCAACTGTTTGCAGGTTTAATCAATACGCAAAAAGAGTTTGTTTGCAATGCCTGGCTGGAATCGCTCTATTGTGCCGTGATATCCAAGGATCTCGCCCATTCCCTGAATTACGACCATCCGCAGGATGCCTACCTGGCAGGTCTGCTACATCATTTCGGGCAAATCGTATTTGATACCAAGTTCCACGACCAGTATGTCGATATTATGAATTCGCCGACCGAGGCTGAAGTAATCCAGAAGGAAATTCAGAAGTTCGGCATCAGCCATACTGAACTGGGCGCCTGCCTGATCGAGCAGTGGGCCAGCCTGAGTCCCGCAATTGCAGATGCCGTTCGCTTCCACCACGAAGAAGAAGAACTGTTGCAAGGCGGTGACATTCTATGCCAGATCGTTGCCGAGGCGAGCGAGATGGCCCGGCATTTAAGCCGTTTTGGCAGACCCGATACCAATTGGCAGTCGGCGCTGATCGATGAAAAAGAACTGAAGCTGATCTACTTCCACGTGCAGGATAAATTGTCGCAGGTGGCTGCTTCTTTCGGAATTCCTTACCCCAAGTCGGGCAGCCTGACACAGGTGCAATTTACCCAGGATATCGAGAGAGAAACCATCAGGCTTGCACGAAAAATCAGGGATGCTTCGTTAGTCAAAGTCATTACCTCTGAAGATATTGATTCAACCAACATCAACACGCCTAAAAATCTGCTGTTGAAAATCGCCCGCGAAATGCAGTTATTGTTTTCAATTTCCGATGTCGCCATGTTGTTCCCCGATTCGCAAAACCGCTCGCAACTGGCGCTGTATGAAGTCAACCAGGTTCGAGCAGTCAGCAAGTTTTCGATTGAAAACAGCAAGAGCCAGATCATTAGAAGTTATCTCGAGAAACGCAACATCTGGATCGAACCCGAGAAATCGCGCGACGAAATATCACCCATATCCGATCGCCAGATCATTCGAAGACTGAACCACGAGATTGCATTTTGTTTGCCCCTGGGTCATGGGGACCAGGTTATCGGCGCGATAATTATCGGTTCGAACAAGGATCAGAGGAAATCTCTCGAGAACCTGGCAGGATTTATTTCCGACTATCTCAAGATTAATGCCGAGTTATGGTTGAAAAATAACCAGGAACTGAAACAGCGGGCTTTCGAAGACAGTGTGAAAAAGGAACAGGAACATAAGGACGTCGACAAGCTGATTCATGAAATCAGCAATCCGCTTAGCGTCATTGCAAACTATATCGATATTATCCAGGGAAATTCAAATTCGAGCGATGCCAGTAATGATGAAGAAATCCAGATACTGAAGGAAGAGGTTCAAAGAATCGGGAACATCGTTGTAAATTTCAAGGAAGAGAAAGAGGCCGAGCCCGCGACCGTTCTGTTGAACGAAGAATTGAAAATGTCCGTGCCGCTCTACGTTAAGTCGATCAGTAATGGTAAAAAGGTTGAAATCAAGTGGGCTCTCGACGAGTCAGATTCTGAAATAGAAATAACCCGCGATGCATTGCGCCAGGTTATACTGAACCTGGTCAAGAATGGAGTTGAAGCACAGACCCGTGATGCGGAGATACTGGTTTCAAGCCGTCATTTCGTGAATATCGACGGGGCGACCTATGCTCAATTCTCCATCGCGGACCGCGGTAGGGGCATCGATCCCATCACCCGGCAACTGTTGTTTGCACCCCTGGCCAGTGCGAAGGACGGGGCCATCCGCGGTCTTGGACTTTCTGTGACAGCCGATATCGTTGCGCGCTACAATGGGCAGATTAAATATATGGAAAATGAAACAGGCGGCTCTTCATTTGAAATTTTGATTCCTTTGCGATTGAAAAGGTAACCCCATATTTCCCCTAGATGGACAATTTATTGATCAGTTTTGAAGAAAAAGCGCGACGGTTTAAAAGGCCTACCTCGTTCCTGGTGGTGGATGATGAGCAACGTGCACGCGAAAGTCTTGTCAAGCTGCTGAAGCGACAATGGTCCGATATCACCGAGGCACAAGACGGGGAGGAGGCGATCTCGCTGATTCAGCAGCGCCAGTTCAACCTGGTAATTCTCGATCTCAATATGCCTAAAAAAACGGGTGACCAGGTATTAGCCTTCATCAGGGATAAAAAAATAAGAACAACGGTAATCGTGCTGAGTGGTGAAACCTCCATCAACAAGGTTACCGAAGCGGTTCGACTGGGCGCCTATGATATTTTCAAGAAGCCCTACAGTTTTGATGAGCTCGAACATTCGATTCGCAACGCCCTGGACAAACTGTATGTCGAGGATGAAAAGGCTCAAATTCAAAACCGGTTGGCCCACTCTGAACGACTCCACCGCTACATGGTCGATAATTCTCCTGATTTAATTTACATCCTGAACCTGGCCGGCGAGTTCAGCTTTGTCAACGATAGCGTTACCAAGCTGTTGGGCTATGAAAAAGCCGACATGATAGGCAAGCATTACAGCGAGTTTATCGCCGACGAAGATCGTTTGAAGGCTGAATACCTGTTTAATGAACGACGTCGGGCAAGCCGTTCCAACCGTACCATTGAACTCGGTTTGAAATGTAATACCAAGGATCCCACCAAGCCCTTTGACGTTACCACGCGCCCGATCGAACTTAACTCCATGGGCATATACGCGGTCGATTCGAAAGATCCTAAAAAGCTCAGTACTTACCAGGGTACCTACGGTGTGGCGCGCGATATTTCCAGTCGCAAGAAAGCGGAAAAACTGATTACCTTCCAGGCTTATCATGACCTGCTCACCAAGTTACCTAACCGGGCAATGCTGCATGATCGCCTGGACCTCGCAATCAGGCAGGCGGAAAGATCAGGCGAAACATTGGTCATCATGTTTCTTGACCTGGACAGGTTTAAATTGATAAACGACAGTTTCGGGCACGTGGTCGGCGATCAACTGCTGGTCGAGGTAGCAGAGCGACTCAAAGCAGAAATCCGTACCGGCGATACCCTGGCCAGGCTCGGTGGTGATGAATTCATGCTGTTATTGCCACAGCCTACCTCAAAGGAGCAGGCTGAAAAAGTTGCGCAAAAATTAATCGCCAGTTTGCAGCAGCCTTTCTATCTGAAAGGCAAGGAAGTCTATATCAACATCAGTATTGGTATCTCGGTGTTTCCCGTCGATTCGAACGATATCAATACGCTGATTAAAAATGCCGATATGGCCATGTACGACGTCAAGGCGACCGGCAAGAATGGCTATACCTTTTACAACGCCAAGATCGAGCACGCGGCCGCTGAAAAGATGTCCATTGAAAGCGGGCTTAGAAACGCCCTGAAAAATGATGAGCTGGAAATTTTCTACCAGCCACAGATAGATGTGGAAACGCGGAAAATTGTAGGGGTTGAAGCACTGCTCAGGTGGAATCATCCCGAGCTAGGACTGCGCCGCCCAAGCTATTTCATGGAGCAGGCCGAAGAATCCCGCATCATTGAGCAACTTAGTGACTGGGTGTTGCATCGGGTTGCCAGAGATTTGTTCGGCAGCCAGGATTTTGTAGACAGCCAGATCAGGGTCAGCATTAACCTGTCTGCAACCGATATCAAGCAAAAGGATTTCCCGGAAAACCTGGTTTCTTTTACCGATGTTTACGGTATCGAGCCAGGGCGACTGGAAATTGAAATAACCGAAAACATGTTTATGAGCGATATCCAGGCCAGCACTCATAAATTACAGGTTCTGGCCAACAAGGGGATCTCCATTGCGATCGATGATTTCGGTACCGGCTATTCTTCACTGAACTACCTGCGTGAGCTGCCGGTGCACACGGTAAAAATTGATTACTCGTTCATATCTGAAATCGAGCATTCCAAGAAAGGCGCCGCACTGGTTGCGGCAATTGTCGGTATGGCCCAGGGTCTCGGCATTCAAACTATTGCCGAAGGCGTCGAAAACAGTCAGCAATCAGATTACCTGGAAGGCCTGGGTTGCCACCTGATGCAGGGTTATCTATTCGGCGAACCGGTCAAGATCGGCCATTTCCTGCAATCGGTAACTGCTCAAAACAGCAATGTTTCAAGCTTGTCCAATGCTTGATCGCTAGAAGATTCGGGCATTGATGTAAACAATCACCCCGGGAACCCGCATGTCGTATACGCCACAAAACATTGCCGAGTTGAATGTGCTGATGCTGTTCAAATCTCCATCTGGCCTGGAAGGCGTCAAGATTCACAAAACAGCCGAGGCTGCCGTTATATCGGCCGCTCAGCACCTGCATGAGGGTGGTTTTTTAACCCAGGTCGATGGTGGTTATCTTACCCCGCTTGGCATCCAGGCTGCCGAGCATGCGCATTCGCTGTATGACATGCTGAATTCGGGTGGCAATGAGTAGGTTAGTTGGTCTCGCACGCTAGTTAAAGATTCGCAGGCATTGCATGAAAGTTATATTTTCACATGGAAAGGAAAGTGGTCCCTGGGGATTTAAAATTACGCGACTTGCCGAGATTGCGCGGCAGCGGGGATGTGACGTCGATAGTATCGACTACACTGATCTGACGGACCCGGATCTTCGGGTCGAGCGCCTGTTGGCCGAGCTGGAAAAAGAAGTCGAAGCTTTTATTCTGGTCGGTTCAAGTATGGGTGGCTATGTGGCACTGGTGGCGTCCGAGGTGGTCACCGCGAAAGCGGTTTTCCTGATGGCGCCGGCGCTTTACATCCCGGGTTTTAAAACACAGCAGCATAATTCGAAATCGTCCCACATCGAAATCGTGCACGCCTGGTCCGACGCCGTGATTCCCGCGAAAAACTCGATTAAATATGCACGACAAGCCGACTGTACGCTACACCTGGTTAGCGGGGACCACGCCCTGAACGATGTTATAGAAACGGTCGAGAATCTGTTCGAGCAATTTCTTACAAGCGCTTTAACGACATAGTAAAACCTGGTCTGCCCCCTGTTACTTGAATTAATCTGCCCTGGTATTGATACAGGTCAATTGGTTTGATGTGATACAGTTTGAAGATAAATAACTGTAAATTACAGGTTTGCGAGAGGGGTTGACAATGACAACAGCAATTACTGATATTCCGGGTATCGGCCCTAGTACAGCAAAAATCCTGATCGAAAACGGATTCAAAACCGTGGCGGAAATCGCGGGCACTACAGTCGAAAAATTGTCTGGGGTCCCAGGGTTTGGAGCGGTGCGGGCAAGCACAGTTATTAAGGCGGCAAACGGACCGCTCTCTACGTCTCGCGCCAGGAGGGCCAAAACTGCAATGAGTCGAACACGATCAACCGGCAAGAAAGCCTCCCCCTATAAAAAGTACGTGAAAAAGAAGCGACCGATAAGCGAGAAGCAGAAGAAAGAGAAGCAACGCAAGGAGAAGCAGCGCAAGGAGAAACAGCGGAAGGAGAAGCAGCGCAAAGAGAAGCAGCGCAAGGAGAAGCAGCGCAAGGAGAAGCAGCGCAAGGAGACGCAGCGCAAGGAGAAGCAGCGCAAGGAGAAGCAGCGCAAGGAGAAGCAGCGCAAGGAGAAGCAGCGCAAGGAGAAGCAGCGCAAGGAGAAGCAGCGCAAGGAGAAGCAGCGCAAGGAGAAGC
>JARFPR010000136.1 GCA_029288195.1 Gammaproteobacteria bacterium
CGATCGTTTAAGTGAACAAATTTGCCAGCTGGCGCTGCTGAATGGTGATATTTCAGTAATCGACGAGGCGCGCAGGCTATACGGTGATGCTGGGGAGGAGCTCTCTGCCACGCTCGACCACATGGATCAAGTGGTGCAAACACTACAACAGAAATATCCTGATACGCTGATAAATTGCGACCTGGCAGAACTGCGTGGTTATAGTTACCACACCGGCCTGGTGTTTGCGGCATTTTTACCTGGCCAGGGCCACGAAATTGCCCGTGGCGGACGTTATGACGATGTCGGTGAAGTGTTCGGCAATGCCAGGCCAGCGACCGGGTTTAGTGCCGATTTATTGAACCTGCACCAGCTTTGCCCTGCGAGTAGTCAATTTACCCCGGGTATCCTGGTACCGGATCAGAACGATAGCGCACTGGCTGAACTGGTTCGGCAATTACGCAGCGATGGGGAACGCGTTGTCGTCGATCTGACTCAGGGGAAGTCAAGTGCCGCGGATCAGCAGTGTGATCGCCAGGTGGCACATTCAAAAGGTACCTGGACGATTAAAGAGGTTTGACAGGTTTATGGCAAAAACAGTTGTTGTAATCGGTACCCAGTGGGGCGACGAGGGCAAAGGCAAGATAGTTGACTTGCTGACTGACCAGGCGAGCGCGGTCGTGCGTTTTCAGGGTGGTCACAACGCTGGACACACTCTGGTCATCGATGGCGAGAAAACGGTGCTGCACCTGATTCCCTCCGGGGTACTGCGAGAAAATATACAGTGCCTGATCGGTAACGGTGTCGTGTTGTCGCCGGAAGCCTTGCTAACTGAACTGGCGCATCTCGAAGCGAGTGGGGTTCCAGCCCGGGAACGCATTGTGATCAGTGATTCCTGCCCACTGATTTTACCCTATCACGTGGCGCTTGATCAGGCGCGCGAAAAGGCGCGGGGCAGTAAAGCCATCGGCACTACGGGACGCGGGATCGGCCCGTGTTACGAGGACAAGGCTGCACGTCGGGGTATCCGCCTGGGTGAAATGATGCGTGAACAACACTTTGCTGCGCGTCTCGCGGAAGTGCTTGAATATCATAATTTTGCCCTGGAACACTATTTCAAAACAGCGCCTCTAAATTATCAGCAACTGCTTGACGAGGCGATGGTCCAGGCCGAGCAAATGCGCGACATGGTGGGCGACGTTACGGCCATTCTGCATGACTTGATCGACCAGGATGCAGCAATCATGTTCGAAGGTGCACAGGGCGCGCTGCTCGACATCGATCACGGAACCTATCCCTACGTGACCTCATCCACGACGACTGCTGGCGGTGCGGCTGCGGGTTCCGGGGTTGGCCCACGCGACCTCGATTACATTCTGGGGATTGTCAAAGCCTACACCACGCGGGTTGGCGCCGGTCCATTTCCAACCGAACTGGATGATGCCTGCGGACAGCACATGGGCGAGAAAGGGCATGAATTCGGGGCGACCACGGGACGCAAGCGTCGTTGTGGCTGGCTCGACCTGGTTGCGCTAAAGCGTTCGCTCAAGATCAATTCGGTAACTGGCCTGTGTATCACCAAGCTGGACGTACTCGACGGGCTTGAATCACTCAAACTTGCCGTGGGCTATCGTTATCGTGGCGAAGAAACCACGATTCCACCAGCCGGGGCCGAGAACTTCGCAGCTTGCGAGCCGGTATATATCGAAATGCCGGGCTGGCAGGAATCTACCGTGGGCTTGAAATCATGGGACGAATTACCCGCGACCGCGATTGCATACCTTAGAAAAATCGAGGAAATCTGCCAGGTGCCAATCGATATCGTGTCTACCGGCCCGGACCGCGCCGAGACCATCGTTTTGAATCATCCCTTTAGCAGCTAAAACTGAAATTCTCGCGGAAAGGTTTACTAGGCCATTTCCGGGCAAAATAGCTATACTGATGTGGTATATGCTTAATCAACCTCTTCATCTACTTGCTTTCGGATTTTTGTTGCTCGCAAATGGTGCAGCCGCAAATACGGCTATCTGGCACGAGTTACCTCAAGACCGGTCGGGGAACCAACAACGTGCACTATCGGAAAAACCGTCGAATCGCTACTTCGAGGCTGATGATGCGGCGTTGCGCAGTGCATTTATCCTGGCCCCGCATGAAACTAGCGGTGACATAAGCCATCATATTCAGCTGCCGATGCCCGATGGCAAACTGGCGAAGTTCAGCATGCTTGAATCCCCGATAATGGCACCCGAACTTGCGGCCAAATACCCGGAAATCAGGACTTACCGGGTGATTGGCGTCGATGATCAACGTGCGCAGGGTCGCGTTAGTATCACACCGCTCGGGTTTAGTGGCATGATCGATACCGATACTGGCAGGGTAATCATCAGCCCGGACAACTTTAAGGCGCAAGATCACGTCTACCGCACCGGATTCGCGGCCCGACAGGATTCGGCCGCTTACAACTGCGGCGTGCACCAACATGCAAAAGATTTGAGTACCTGGGTTGACCCCCAGTCAAAGACGGCAAGCCGGATGACGGGTAGCCTGCAGGAATTTGATCTCGCGGTTGCGGCTACATTTGAATACTACGATTTTTTCGATAATCCTCCAAGCACCACCGGGACGACATCCGCAATTGTCATGACCATCAACCAGGTTAATCTGATTTACGAACGCGATCTCGGCATCAGGCTCAGGCTGGTTGCCAATAACGATGAAATATATGAAACCGTCAATGGTAGCCTGTTGGGAAACAACGACGCTTTAGAGTTACTGGGCCAGGTCAACCCCTGGATTGACAGCAACCTTACCGGTGGCGATAGTGCTTACGATATCGGGCATGTTTTCAGTAGACCGATATTTGGTGGCGGTGTGGCGAACCTGGGCGCGGTTTGTAACGACGCTATCAAGGCCGGTGGGGTTTCGGGGGTAGACAATCCCTTCATGAACCCGGCTTTCGACATCGACCTGGTGGCCCATGAAATTGGACATCAATTCAATGCCGAGCACAGCTTCAATGGCACCACCAGTAGTTGTCTTAACCGGAATGAATCGACCGCTTACGAACCCGGTAGCGGCTCGACGATCATGGCCTATGCCGGCATCTGTGCGGCTGAAAACCTGCAGCCAAACAGCGATGCCACGTTTCATGCTGGCAGCATTGAAGAAATCAACGCCTTCGTCGCAACAACGACCTGTTCCGCCCTGATTGCGACGACGCCTGCCGGCAATAATGATCCGGTAATAGGCATGGTCAACGGTACTAATATTCCGGCCAACACGCCGTTTTTACTGGATGCTATGGCATCCGATGTCGATCCGAATACACTTAGTTACCAGTGGGATCAAATGAATGCTGGATGCCCGACCGACGCGGCCAGTTTTGGTACCGATAACGGCAGCAATTCGCTATTTCGCAGCTATGTTCCGCGCAGTGACTCATGGCGTAATTTCCCGGCGCTCGGAACCCAGCTGCAGGGCAGGTACGACAAGGCGGAAGTATTGCCTTGCCAGAACCGTAATCTCGACTTCCGTTTGACAGTACGTGATGGCGTCAGCGGGCAGGATATTGAAAATGTGCCGGTTGTCGTCACCAATTCCGCGGGTCCGTTTGAAATTATCAACCTGGGAGTTCCACAGGCGCTTGCTGCCGGTACTTCTTTTGCCGTCGATTGGGACGTTGCCAATACCGATCTTGCGCCGATAAACTGCGCCAACGTCGATATCGATTTAATGACCTTTGCACCGGGTTATGCCAGTTATTCGATGTATTCGCTGGCCACAATGACGGCCAATGATGGAAGTGAGTCGGTTACCATCACGCCGGCAACCAGCGCACACCCGCTGGCACGCATACGCGTAAAATGCAGCGATAATATTTTTTACGATATATCGGATGCGGATTTGACGGTTACGCCAACCGGAGGGCCGGTGAATTTGGGCGACACCGATTTCACTACGCAATTCTATGCAAATATTGCGATCACCGGGATTGCTCCGCCGGCCTGTGGCGCGGTCGTAAATTGCTCAGCACCCGTAGTCGTCGATGATCCGCCGGATTCTAACAAACATGATGCGAGTGCGTTTGGTTTTGCCTGGATGTTGCTGTTTGCCGGGCTGGCTACCTTCAGGCACTGGCTGCGTCCGTACTTACACCTTCCTCGTTCAATTGAAAGCTGAATCGACTTTACTTCCCCTGGTACATAGCACAGCTACCTATTGAGTATCATCGCGTGGTTTGGACCCGCCGAACCATCCTGCCCGAAATAGAAATCTAAAATTCCGGGGACAACTGTTAAATCAGTCACAGCAGCACGCCCTGAATGAAGTTATGGTTCAACCTCCGCTCGTTGACCGGTAATCTTGTTAAAGGGCATTAAAATTGTGTTCTGCTTCTCGTAACGAATATCCAGCCCCTGTTAACTCTTGACAAGATGCATTAAAAAAGTACGATAAATAGTTGAAATCAAGTTAATTAGTCAGGAAAATTTTGCCCTAAAGCCGATTTAAAAAGTCGTGTTGCAGGTAAAAGGCTCTGGAGATTTAATGCCAAGACAGGCCGCAACAATAATCGGTGTATTCTTGCTATTGGGTTCGGTTGCGGCAAATGCCGGTCAGCAGATTTGGCAGGATATGACGCTGGAACAGGCGCGTTCCCGAGGCGTCGACACCGGGGTCGGTTATTTTAGTGCTGACGATGTCGCGTTGCGCAACTTGCTTGGACAGGTCCCGCACCGCTCTTCCGGTGACTTTTCGCATCAAATTCAATTGCCCATGCCGGATGGCAGCCTGGCCCGGTTTCAAATCATCGAGTCCCCCATCATGGAGGATGGCCTGGCGCAGCAATATCCCGATGTAAAGACCTTCAAGGTATTTGGAATCGACGATGAGTATGCTTCCGGCCGGGTTGACATTACTGCCAGGGGTTTCAGTGGAATGCTGCAGACTTCAGGCGGCAGGGTTTTTATCGACCCTGACCATTCCTCGAGCCAGGCTAATTTCTATTTATCGAAATATCGAAATTCGGGGCAGCCTGGCCAGCCGTTTTCCTGTGGCGTCCACCAGCTTAACCAGGATCGTGAATTCTCGCAAAATGTTGAAAGCAGGGCGGCGCAGCGGATTCCGGGCATGCTGCTCGAGTATCGGCTGGCGGTAGCAGCGACGGAAGAGTATGTCGCTGCGTTGTATGATCACTCCAGCTCGGATTCAGCGGAAGACCAGGCCCAGGACGCTATCGTCACCGCAATCAATCGCGTCAACCAGATTTTTGAGCGGGACCTGGGGATACGCCTGGTGCTGGTGGCGAACAATCAGCAACTGATCGACAACGGCGCTAATGTATCCTTCTC
>JARFPR010000146.1 GCA_029288195.1 Gammaproteobacteria bacterium
GATCTCGCTCGGTATCATCAGTTTATGGCACACGCACAAAAACCTGCTCGGCGTAAACATCGGCCTGCAGATTCCACGGCCCGTCTTCTGCGGTGAGTACTGCGAATTTAAATTTGACATCAGCCATGCCAATAACTCGACGCGTTACGCCATTGGTCTCCAGTACGCTGACCAGGCACCGGTTTATGTGAAACTCGAACCCGAGGGTAACACCGAAGCAAAAATTAAAATTCCCACTGTCCACCGTGGGCAGTTCAGGCCGACGGGGATTACGGTGTTTACCCGCTATCCAACCGGCCTGTTCCACGCCTGGGGCTGGCTTAAATTCGACTTACCGGTCCTGGTCTACCCACGGCCGGCCGCGAATGCCCGGCTGCAACAGAGCATGGTCGAACAATACGATGGTCAAACTTCGACCAGCACTATCGAAGGGGATGATTTCGCGGGTCTGCGCGAGCACCGTGAAGGAGAATCGTTACGCCATATTTCCTGGAAAGCCTATGCACAGGGCAAGGGATTGCTGACCAAGACCTTCCAGGGTCAGGCCAGGCCCTCCCTATGGATCGACTGGGACGCACTGACCGAGGGGTCGCTTGAAGACAGGCTGAGCTTGATGGCGAGCCTCGTTGTGGCCGCGGAAAACGAGGAACAGAAATACGGATTGAGACTTCCCGACACCACCATCGAACAGGATTACGGTAATGCTCACAAACATGCCTGCTTACAGGCGTTAGCTGTTTTCAGGCAGCCTGATTTCAACCAGGATCTCGAACTTGAAAACGGCTAGCCATAATAACCTGCCAATCCGATCCATTGCTGACGAGATAGCGAGCCGCTCCAGCATTTATGCGGTTTGCTTATGTTTCGTATTTTCGATCGCCCCCCATTTTCGCAACCTGCCTCTCTGGGTAAGCGCGATAGTGCTGGCTTCGGTGGGTTGGCGTTGCCTGCAAAACCTCGACAAGATCAGGGAAATGCCTAAGTGGGTACTGATACCACTGGTGCTTTTCGGCGGGATTGGTGTATTCGCCGAGTACTGGACCATCGTTGGACGCGATGCGGGCCTTGCACTGCTAGCGGTGATGACTTCGTTCAAGTTTCTCGAAAGCAGACGTCACCGCGACCAGTTGATACTGGTTTTCCTGTGCTACTTTCTGATCGCAACCCACTTCCTTTTTTCGCAAAGCATTTTCACTGCGGGCCTGATGTTCGCGACCCTGGTCGTCATAACCGCGACACTGATTACGATCAACCAGCGTGAAGACAGGATCGATCTCAAGCAACTGTTAACCTCCAGTGCGCGACTCGTTGGACTCTCGGTGCCGCTGATGCTAATCCTTTTCATACTGGTGCCGCGTGTACCCGGTCCGCTGTGGGGAATATCCAATGAACAACGCGGGGGAGTTACCGGCCTTAGTGATCACATGTCGCCCGGTCAGATTAGCAACCTGATTCGCAGCAACGAAGTTGCCTTCCGGGTCGACTTCGAAGACAAGGTCCCGCCTCAAAGCATGCTCTACTGGCGCGGGCCGGTAATGGCAAATTACAACGGCTCCCGCTGGTATCGGGCGCGAAGACAGGGACAAAGCCGGTTAAACATCACTGTAAGCGAACCCGCTACTAATTATACGGTGACCCTGGAACCCAATGGTGAATACTGGCTACTCGCACTGGATATGCCGACCAAGCTGGTTCCCGATAGTCTCATGACCAAGGACTTCCAGCTGGTCAGCACCAAGAAAATTAACGATTTAACGCGCTACTCTATGGAGTCGCGCCTGGTTTACCAGGTCGGTAAAAACGAATCCCTGGAATACCTGGAACTCACGCTCGATTTCCCGGCTGATCGCAATCCGGAAACAATCTCACTCGGTAGGTCACTGGCCCAACGTTTTGATCGTGACGAGGATATCATCGATGCGGTACTGGCCATGTATCGCGAGCAGGAATATTTTTATACCTTGCAACCCCCTGCCCTCGGCGATGACGCGGTTGACGAGTTCCTGTTCGGAACCCGGCGTGGCTTTTGTGAACATTATGCCGGGAGTTTTGCGCTATTGATGCGCGCCGCCGGAATACCCGCGCGCGTTGTCACCGGCTACCAGGGTGGTGAGTATAACAATGTCGGCAACTATCTTATCGTGCGCCAGTCCGACGCGCACGCATGGACCGAAGTCTGGCTCGAAAACAGGGGCTGGGTGCGTATCGATCCAACCGCGGCGGTATCGCCGAGTCGAATTGAACAGGTTCTCGATGATGCCCTGTCCGACGATGAATCAGTTTTTCGTATCCAGAACCGTAACCCGCTTTTTGGCAACCTGCTCTACGGCTGGGATAACCTGCAACACAGCTGGAATGACTGGGTTATAAATTATGACGAACGTAAGCAACGGAACTTTCTGAGCAAGCTCGAACTCGGCATCGAGAACTGGTCGGACATGGTGTTCGCGCTGGTCTTTTTACTACTCGGCGTTACCGGGCTTTACTGGCTTATCGTGCGCTTTCGCGAACGTCCACCGAGGCCGGAAGTCTACGAGATTCTGTTTAAACGCCTGCTGAAAAAATTGTCCAGGCACGGATTACAGAAACGACCCTCGGAAGACAGCCGCGCTTTCCTCGAACGCGTGGCGGATCGGGGCTTTCCGCAACTGGAACAGCTCGCGGACATCGTCGAACTCTACAACCGTATCAAGTACGGTCGCGAGGACGATTCCGACCGCACACTCAACAGCATGCGCACTCTGATAAAATCCCTGTAACTCTAATCCTGGTTCAGACGGCCTCGAGTTCCGAGGTCTTGAAGTATTGTTCCTTGATGCTGCTGATTTCGTCGCGCACCCGCGCGGCTTCCTCGAACTCGAGATCTCGCGCATGCTGGTACATGCTAGTTTCCAACTGCTTCAACCTGGCATCCAGTTGCCTGGCGCTGAGCCGCTCGTAGCCCGGCGCAGTCTCGGCCACGCGCTGGTAAGCCTTTCGATGGCGCCCGGGCCTGGCGGCGTCCCCCAGGTCCATGACGTCGGTTATGTTTTTAACAATTCCCATCGGGGTTATATTGTGTTCCTTGTTGTAGTTCAGTTGCTTTTCACGTCTTCGATCGGTTTCAGCGATGGCCCGCTCCATCGAACCGGTAATCCTGTCGGCGTAAAGAATCGACATACCGTTGATATTACGCGCCGCGCGACCGATGGTTTGAATCAGGGCTCGATCCGAACGCAGGAAACCCTCCTTGTCGGCATCTAGAATCGCAACCAGCGATACTTCCGGCATATCGAGTCCCTCGCGTAACAGGTTGATACCAACCAGCACATCGAATTCACCCAGTCGCAAATCACGTATTATCTCCATGCGTTCGACGGTATCGATATCGGAATGCAGGTAACGCACCCGCACCCCGTGCTCACCCAGGTAGTCGGTCAGATCCTCGGCCATGCGCTTGGTCAGGGTTGTAATCAACACCCGTTCGGAAACCTCGACGCGTTTATTTATCTCGGACAACACGTCATCAACCTGGGTTGTCGCTGGCCGCACTTCGACTGCGGGGTCGACCAGCCCGGTGGGACGCACGACCTGTTCGATCACGGCCCCGCTAAATTTTTTCTCGTAATCACCGGGAGTCGCAGAAACAAAAATCGTCTGCGGCGACATGCGTTCGAATTCATCGAAACGCAGCGGACGGTTATCGAGCGCCGATGGCAGGCGGAATCCGTATTCCACCAGGGTTTCCTTGCGTGAGCGGTCACCCTTGTACATGCCTCCTATCTGCGGCACCGAGACATGACTTTCGTCGATAAACAGCAGGCAATCCTCAGGCAGGTAGTCAAACAGAGTCGGCGGCGGCTCACCCTGCTTGCGGCCGGAAAGAAAACGCGAGTAATTCTCGATACCACTGCAATATCCCAGTTCACGCATCATTTCAATATCGTAGTTAACACGCTGCTCGAGCCGCTGTGCCTCGACCAGTTTATTCATTTGCTTGAGCTCCGCGAGACGTTCCTGCAGCTCCTCTTTGATCTCGCTAATCGAAGCGAGAATCACTTCGCGTGGCGTCGCATAATGGGTTTTCGGGTATATCGTGATGCGCTTGACGTTGTTGCTGACTTCACCGGTCAATGGATCGAATAAACTGATTTTTTCGACTTCGGCATCGAACAATTCGATGCGCACCGCTTCACGATCAGAATCAGCCGGGTGCACGTCGATGACCTCGCCACGCACGCGATAGGTGCCGCGTTTGAGCTCGAGATCGTTGCGCTTGTATTGCAGTTCCGCGAGTCGCCGTAAAATGGCGCGTTGATCGATTTCATCGCCCACCACGAGGTGTAACAGCATCTTCAGGTAGGCATCCGGGTCACCCAGTCCATAAATCGCGGATACGGAGGCGACGATTATGGTATCGCGCCGCTCCATCAGGGACTTGGTCGCCGACAATCGCATTTGCTCGATATGTTCATTAATCGAGGCATCCTTCTCGATAAAAGTATCGGAGGCTGCAACATAGGCTTCCGGCTGGTAGTAGTCGTAGTAAGAGACGAAGTACTCGACCGAGTTATGTGGAAAGAATTCCTTCATTTCGCCGTACAGCTGTGCCGCCAGGGTCTTGTTGTGCGCCATGATGATCGCCGGTCGCTCAAGCCGCTGGATTATATTGGCCGCAGTAAAGGTTTTACCCGAACCGGTCACCCCGAGCAGGGTTTGGTGCATTAGCCCGTCCTCGAGACCCTGCACCAGGGCATCAATTGCCGCGGGCTGGTCCCCGGCGGGCTCAAACTGGGTCTCAAGCTGGAAATTCTTGGCCATCAGGTGAATTTAGTTAGTGATAGGCAGACTGCACTTTACAGCTCGCCCCGGCTTCGTATACTTCGCCTGTTCTTCCATAGCAATATAACCTGTGAGCTAGCCGTGTTTAACGATCTTTCAAAGCGCGTTTGCGCAATAAAACCATCCCCCACTTTAGCAGTTTCAAATTTAGCTAGCCAGCTTCGCGCCCAGGGGCGTGACATCATCGGTTTGGGGGTAGGCGAACCAGATTTTGATACCCCGGATCATATCCGGGAAGCTGCGATCGACGCGATCCGAGCCGGTGATACCCACTACACCGCAGTCGATGGCACGGTACCCCTGAAACAGGCGATTATCGACAAGTTCGAGCGTGACAACGGCCTGTCATATTCAGCCGATCAGATACTCGTATCCTGCGGTGGCAAACAGAGCTTTTACAATCTGTGCCAGGCGGTTATCGATGAGGGCGACGAAGTCATCATCCCGGCACCCTACTGGGTGTCGTATCCCGATATCGTGATTCTCGCCGACGGAATCCCGGTTGTCGTCGAGGTCGGAATCGACAAGGCGTTCAAAATTACTCCGGCATTGCTCGAAGCCGCAATCACCGACAAGACCCGCATGCTGGTGCTCAACAGCCCCTCCAATCCAACCGGGGTGGCCTATTCAATGCAGGAACTGGCCGCACTTGCCGAGGTATTACTGCGCTACCCCGATGTGCTCATCGCAACCGATGACATGTACGAACATATCGTCTGGGGTGACTTCCCGTTTTGCAACATACTTAATGCCTGTCCCGAGCTGTATGATCGAACCCTGGTGCTCAACGGCGTTTCCAAGGCTTATGCGATGACCGGATGGCGTATCGGCTATGCCGGGGGGCATGCGGATATCATCAAGGCGATGAAAAAAGTCCAGGGTCAATCTACCTCCAACCCGAGCTCGGTTTCACAGGCTGCCTCGGTAGCTGCGCTCAATGGCGATCACGCACCGGTACGAGCGATGGTTGAAGAATTCAAGCGGCGACATGATTACCTGGTAGCGGAGCTTAATTCGATCAAGCACATCAACTGCATCGAGTCGGACGGAACCTTTTACAGTTTCCCCAACATCCAGGGTTTTATCGACGCCCGGGATGACCTGAACAACGATGTCGACGTCGCCAACTTGTTGCTCGAAGAGGTCGGTGTTGCACTGGTGCCCGGCTCGGCCTTCGGTGCCGAAGGTTACATGCGCATTTCTTTCGCGACCAGCATGAAAAACCTGGAACAAGCAGTTGCCAGGATCCGACAGGTGTTCGAAGCCTGAATCGCCCATCGATAGTCAACGCCAGACTCTAAAATTTGCATGCAAAGCTTTGGTAAATCACTTCCTGTATTGCCGAATCAGGGATTGACAAATCTGGTTGCTGTATTATTTTTATTCATTTAGTATAGCCATCCTCTGATCCCCGGTAGCTCAGTTGGTAGAGCAATTGACTGTTAATCAATGGGT
>JARFPR010000189.1 GCA_029288195.1 Gammaproteobacteria bacterium
GCAGGGCTTACCGATAAAGGCAAAAGGCTGGTTGCGATCGAGCACTTCTCCAATATCAATCAATGGCGCCGCCGGTCCGTAGCGCGAGCCCGCGGCCTCGATCACATCGGCCTCGCGAAAACTCAATACGCGTTCACCGAAACTGGGTTCGGTGCTCGATGTCTTGACATGCAAGATAAAATCGACACGTTTCGATTCGAGCAGATAAATCCCGAGCGCGGTCAGCACCCCGCCAGTTGATCCTTCATAGCGTATTTCAGGATCACCCGCCCAGGCGCGCACCATGCGCCGCCACGGGCCCCAGACATTGTCCTTGCGGGTATCCCCTTCGACCAGTCGCTCGGGCAGCCCTTCGACCCGGGTACCAGGGCAAACCGCGTAAATCCGGTCGACAGTTTCATCATCGAGTTCACCTTCGACTACCGGTGCCAGGTATCCATTCAGGGTTTTGATAACCCTGACTCGGTCCTTACCGGCCACCGACTGGCATAGCCCGCAACCAATACAAAGCCCCTGTTCGACAATCGCGTACAGGCGTTCAATCGGCGTTTGAACATCACTCATAGTCCGCTCCCATGGCATCGCGCCAGAGCTGCTGAATGGCTGCCACGGCATGTTCGGAATATTGTGATTTTTCCGCATCGATCATCAACGGCCCGGACTCATACGCGCGACTGCTCAATCCCTGTTGCACCAGTGCCATGATCGTACTGTCTTCACGGAAGGTAGTTGCCGCGTGATGTCTAATCAACTCTCGTTCCCAATCGGCAAGCTCCGGGCTCGGAAAATACCAGTCAACCGTGAGATGGGTTCGATCGACAGCAAGGGGCGTCCAGTTCCAGCAATGCATGCGACCACCCGGGTAACTCTGGAATGAAAAGTTCGGCCATAGCCACCAGGCGACAAAGTCGGTTGCGCTCGTATCCTCGAAAGCGTAAACCCGCTTCTCCCCCGACTGCGAGCCCGACAAATGTTTCTGCGACTGTGCGAAATTCTGAATGCGGTAGGAATTCATATCGAGGACACCCCCGGTTAATTCCTTGTGAATCAGTTCGCAGTGGTAACACTCCGCGTAATTTTCGATCGCGACTTTCCAGTTACACTCCAGTAAGGCCTCGGTACGATGGACAAATGTCAGTTCAGGCAGATGGGGCGCGTATGCTTCGAGATCGGACAGCATCTCGGGCGCCAGTTGTTGCAGTGACTCAGCATCGTTATCCAGGTTAACAAACACCAGGCCATGCAATATCTCAACCCGGCAGGCCTTGAGTCGGTAATTGGATATTTCAAAACCGGCAACATTTTGCGCATTGGGCGCGGAAATCAACTCGCCGCGGGTGTTGAAAGTCCAGGCATGGTAGGGGCAGGCAATGCGTTTCTTGCAGCCCTCCGCTTCGAGCAAGCGTGAGGCGCGGTGCGGACAAACATTGTAAAAGGCGTTGATCGTGGTGTCGTTTTCACGAATCAGGATAATACTCTCGGTTGCGATTTCGCAGACCAGGTAATCACCTGGCGAGGCCAGCTTTTCGACGTGGCAGGCATATTGCCAGGTCGAGGCAAATACCAGGTTTTGCTCGGCTTTGAATATTTCCGGGTCGACGTAAGCATGTGCGCCGAGGGCCTGAATTAACGCAGCTTGCTGCTTGCTCATATCCCGTCCCCACCGGGTGTGTTATCGATTTGACGTCATCGCCTGCATCGAGCGTAGCCAGCGTTTTGCGCCCCACGCCAGTTTGATTCACGCCGCCACGGGATACGGTATCACTATTCGAGGATTAATGCTCAGGAGGCTGCTTTTTGCTGGTACAACAGACGACGCCGCTGCTTGATCCACTCGTCTCCCTGGGCGGTCCCATCGTGGTAGGTGCTAAACCATTGGTCCCAGGGCGTTTCGAAGGTGCCGTAGTTGCAATCGAAGTAACGGTGATGCAGCTGGTGGAAAAAGTCCCCCATGCGAATCTTGATATGCTTGCCGAGCAGCAGGTTTTCATACCCGGTGTGCGAGGTGACCGCGGTCAGGGCATGAAACTGCAAAATGAAAATCGCGTGTATCGGGTGCGAAAATATGAACAGGAATATGAGCACGTCGGTCAGCCAGATCGAATGTTCGATCGGATGCATTGCCGGTCCCGACCAGGGGCCGGTATTGGTATTCTTATGATGCCAGCTATGTGCAATCTTGTAGAGGAATGGCACATGCAGCAGGCGATGCTGCCAATAGAAATGAAATCCCGCCCACCATGGCGTAACAAATAACAGGAAGATGAACCAGGCCGGGTTATCGGAGAATTCGAGGTAAGGCGCGTATCCGTTTGCATAAGCCCACATCATTAGAACTTCGTAGGCCGTCCAGAATCCCACCGCGCTGGTCAGTACCCAGAACATGTTGTCCCAGACCTGGTTATTGAAATGAAACTGCTTCGAGTTTCGTGCCAGGTCACGTGGATCGTATTTTCCCTCGTCGCGCTGTTTGCCAAAGGTGTAAAGGTAAAGGTGCAGGCTACCGGCTACTGCCAGCATTATGAGCAGGTTGCGCAGCCAGATCTGCGCGATCCAGTCAAAACCGAATTCGCGACAACGCTCGAGCGCAGGGGAAAAATAAAACCAGGTAAAAATAGACAGGCCGAGTACATAAATGCGCACGCTGAACGGGCCCCAGGATGCCGCGATATAACGCAGGGTTTTCCCAGGCTGCGGTGGCCACTGGTAAAACGGCGCCATTTGTTCATCCAGGCGCGGGTGGAAATTCCACTTGCGCTTGCCTTTGGCCTGGTTGGTCGTGGCAGCTTCAGTCATAGCTCTACCTCGGTTCCTGCATCATTAACCTGCGCGGCAGTGTGATCAAAACAATACTTCGAATCCAATCATTTTTTTCGATCAGGTGCCTTCGAAAAATTGATTTCAGCCCGCGCTCATATAAGCTGCCGCGGGCTCGCCCTCAAGCATATCGAACAGTGCGATTTCCCAATCCAGGTAGGCGCGGTTTTCCGCCATCAAGGCTTCTTGATCAGTATAGTCGCCAGGATCGAGATCGCGATCTTCCACTGGACTGGCAACATTGCTCGCTCCGAATTCCAGGTTTTCCTTGTCATCGTCGAGCGAGAAAACGAATACGCGTCGCCACCCCATGCGCCGCAACCAGACCGCGGTGGTTACTGCCCTGACCCGATCACCGTCGATCAGTATCACCGTGGCATTGTGAACCACCAGGTAGCGATCGATATTTTGTAGCAAATGCCCGCCCGGCACGTGTATCGAGCCCTTGATATGGCCTGCCTCGTATTCCTCGCGGCTGCGCACATCGATCAGGTAACGGCTGCGATCCGCCCGCACCGGGATCGAGCTGACGCGATCGATATACCAGCGTGCAGCCATTTGTTGCGCGGTGGCCTGAATCGTCGGCAGTGCGGCTTCATCTGGTTCAGGTATTGCCGACTCGTTACCATGTTCCAGTTCAAGGCCTTCGAACTGCCAGGCCATGGTGCCGTTTTCGAGCGCGTAGACTCGTTTGCAGCCGGCATCGATCAGGGTTTGGGCACCGATGAT
>JARFPR010000386.1 GCA_029288195.1 Gammaproteobacteria bacterium
TTCGTGACGCTCAACGAATTGCATCAGGTGGGTACTGGTGTTGAATTGCGTATACAGCGGCAGCGTCAGCAGGAAGGTAATCAGCGATACCACCAGCGCGATTTTACGTGCGCCCGCTGGATTGCTGTCACCGGCAAACAACACCAGGATGCCACCGAAAATCGGTGTCCAGATTACAAGGCTCAACAATGGCCAGTCAGCATACATAAGTTTAACGATTACCTTTATTCTTTTTCTGCTTTAGCCCAGAACAACCCATCCCAGCAGCAGGATCAGTCCCGAAATCATTGCAAACGCGTAATGGTTCAGGTAACCCGTTTGCGTGTAGCGCACGACGCTCGAAACCCAGCCCACCAGTCGAGCGCTGCCATTGACGATCAATCCATCAATCATCAAGGCATCACCGATTCGCCACAACACCTGGCCAATGCCCCGGGCACCTGTCGCAAACACGATTTCGTTAAAGCGATCGAAGTAGTACTTGTTATCGAGCACGTTATAGATCCAGATGAACCTCTGCTTGAGACTGGTCGCCAACTGCGGATTCTTGAGATAAATGTACCAGGCACTCCCTACCCCGGCCGCGGCCAGATAGACCGGCAGACCGGCAAACCCGTGCAGTACAAAATTGGCCGGGCCGTGGAAGGCCTCGGCAACCGCCGCCATCGCGCCGTGTTCATTAAAAATAATGATGGCCTGGTCAAAGAAGTCACTGAACAACACGGCATCGATCGTAATCCAGCCGATGATCGCGGACGGTATCGCCAGTAAAATCAACGGCACCGTGACCACGGCAGGCGTTTCGTGCAGGTGCGAACGGGTATGTTCATCCATGCGTTCCTCGCCGTGGAAAACCAGGAAGAACATGCGGAACGAATAGAAAGCAGTTACAAACACGCCGAGCATTACCGCGAGGTAGGCATAACCGGAACCCCAGACTTCGGCGTTATAGGTCGCGATCAGAATCGCATCCTTGGAAAAGTAACCCGACGATCCCGGGAACCCGATCAGGGCCAGCGAACCGACCAGCGACACCCAGTAGGTGATCGGCATGTATTTTTTCAACCCACCCATTTTGCGAATGTCCTGCTCATGGTGCATGGCGATGATAACCGAACCCGCGGCGAGGAATAGCAGCGCTTTGAAAAACGCGTGCGTCATGAGGTGGAATATCGCCGCCGAGTAAGCCGAAGCTCCCAGTGCCACGGTCATGTAACCCAGCTGTGACAACGTTGAATAGGCCACAACCCGCTTGATATCGTTTTGCACGATGCCGATCAGGCCCATAAAAATAGCCGTGGTAGCACCGATCACGATGACAAACGACAGCGCCGTGCTCGACAGTTCGAACAGTGGTGACATTCTTGCGACCATGAAAATACCCGCGGTTACCATGGTCGCGGCATGGATCAGCGCTGAAATCGGCGTCGGACCTTCCATCGAATCGGGCAGCCAGACATGCAGAGGCACCTGCGCCGACTTG
>JARFPR010000290.1 GCA_029288195.1 Gammaproteobacteria bacterium
CGGGAGGCTTTTCACCAATCTTGTAGGTGCCCTTGATCCGGTAGGTCACGGTATCGCGCTCGGCATTGAAGTAGCGACGGCAACCGGCTGCGTGCAACCATTGTTCGCGGTGAGCGCCCTTCGGGTTCTTGCGCATGAACAGGTAGTCGGCCCATTCCTCGTCGCTTAACTTCTCGGTTTCGAGCGGTCGTGCGATATGCGCTTCGCCGGCACAGGAAAATTCGGTTTCATCGCGTACGCCACACCAGGGACATTCAATTAACAACATCTTGCATGCCTCCTAATGTGCAACGCCGGCGGCGCCGTGTTCATCGATGAGAAAACCGCTAACGAAGCGATCCAGCGCAAACGGCCGGTTAAGTTCGTGTGGTTCACCGGTGGCGACATTGTGGGCAAAAACCCAGCCGGAACCAGGGGTGGCTTTGAAGCCACCGGTGCCCCAGCCGCAGTTGAAGTAAAGTCCCTTGACCGGGGTATTGCCAATAATCGGACAGGCGTCGGGCGCGGTATCGACGATACCGCCCCACTGGCGGTTCATGCGCACGCGTTTGAAGATGGGGAACATTTCGCAGATTGCCGCGACGGTATGCTCGATCGTCGGGAAGCTACCGCGCTGACCATAACCATTATAACTGTCGATGCCGGCTCCGATAACGAGATCACCCTTATCGGACTGGCTGATATAGCCGTGCACGGCGTTAGACATGATCACCGTGTTGATTACCGGTTTGATCGGTTCTGACACCAGCGCCTGCAGCGGATGACTTTCGATCGGCATGCGAAATCCGGCCATCTCGGCAAGTACCGAACAGTGTCCGGCAACCACAACACCAATTCTCTTCGCGTTGATCCGGCCACGCGTGGTCTCGACACCGGTAACCGCCCCTTTTTTCTGGTTGATCGCGGTTACCTCACAGTTTTGAATGATATCAACGCCGCGCATATCGGCGCCGCGCGCAAAGCCCCAGGCTACTGCGTCATGCCGCGCGACCCCGCCGCGGGGTTGGAAAGATGCGCCCAGGATTGGATAGCGGCATCCCTGGTCAATATTGATCTCGGGTATCGCACGCTTGATCTCTGCCGGTGTGACAACGTGCCCGTCGATACCGTTCAGACGATTGGCGTTGACACGGCGCTGGATATCGCGCATGTCCTGCAGGTTATGCCCCAGGTTATAAACGCCGCGCTGGCTGAACATGACATTGTAATTCAAATCCTGGCTCAGGCCTTCCCACAGCTGCATCGATTTTTCATACAGGTGCGCCGACTCGTCCCACAGGTAATTGGAACGTACGATGGTGGTGTTACGTCCCGTGTTGCCGCCACCAATCCAGCCTTTTTCAAGCACCGCGATGTTGGTCATGCCGTGCTCTTTAGCCAGGTAGTAAGCGGTTGCGAGCCCGTGACCGCCACCACCGATAATCAGCGCATCGTACTCCTGCTGCGGCTCTGGACTGCGCCACGCGGCGGCCCAGTTTTCGTGGTAACTGATCGCGTTACGGACCAGTGAGAAAATAGA
>JARFPR010000391.1 GCA_029288195.1 Gammaproteobacteria bacterium
CGAGCCCTGGATCGTCTACCGGGAAGCGCGTCAACAGGCATTGGTCGACGCCTTTAATAATGCCACCGATGCAGGATTGACCCGTCAGCAGCTCAAGACCATTCTGCTCGACCCATCGACCGAGTATGCGCGCACATTCGAACCCGCTCGCCAGTCCTACTGGCGTGCTTATGCAGCGGCACTCGAAGAAATCAGCTCCTTGCTTACAAAGGCACAAAAACAAAGAGTCGTTGAAAAATTACAGAAGTACGCACGTGTTGCCGCACGTCTTACCGACGCAGGTTAATACTAGCGAAATCCCTGCTGAACAACGTCAAAGGAACTAAAACTCGAGCAAAACGGTTTATTTGGAACGCGACAATGCTCACAGTGAAAGAAATCTTCAAAAAATTGATCAGGGACTGCGAGCCCATCGATACAAAACCCCGGGCAACGACTTTAGTCCAGTATTTACTTAATCACTCGCTGCAACAAAATTGTTTCATATCAGCTATATAGAATACCTGTAATGGCATTATTGTCTGTCCACCTAAATGAAAAAATACCAAACCAGATACGATTTAGCCGGGAGTAATGCCTCGGAGAAGCGATGATTGATGTAAAACGCAGTTTGAAAAGGGTTATTGACGACCCTCACTTCAGCCGCAGGGAGAGGCATTTGGCCAAATCATCGCTTGAGCTTATTGAAGAACTCGAGAGCCGGGAGGTCTACCATTGGACAGAAATGGCGAGATTTGCCCTCTTGACCGAGGTTCGAAAAAAGGTAATAGGTTCGCAAGCAGCTACCAAGATTGACAGCTTCCTGAAAAGACACAGGGTTAAAAGACCGTAAAATAACACCTCTCGTCAGATTGCATATCCCGGCTCGGCAGGTTCCCCAGCGTCAACCGGCACGCCTGAATTTTCCGGTTTCCAGGTAATGGATAACCTGCTCTATTACCCTGCTATTACGCATCATGAAGGTATGGGTTACCTCCATTTCGAGATGATCTTTCATGCCTTCAAGCCTGGTATTTTCAACCGAAACCCTGCCGTCATCGGGCCCTGGAATCATGCGCGACATAAAGAGATCAATACTTTTTGTACCAGCGATGATGCCTAGATCGAAATTGGCGTGCCCAAGCTTGTTGGGAACACTGGTTTCGCCGGTTCCAAGCTCGAGCCCGGCATCACCATGAACGAAGTGGAATCCCGGGAAATCACGTAACTTGTCGACAATCTCGCTGCCCTTGTTAGGGGGACCGAGCATAACCACGCGCCCGAGGCTGTCGATATTATGGTGTTTGAGGTATTGCCGGACCAGGATCCCACCCATCGAATGGGTTACGAAGTTTATCCGGTGACCCGGCGGGCATTCCTCTAAAGCCGGCCCGATGGCCTCTTCGGCCAGTGCCGCGATATTTTTGCGATTTGATCGGTAACTGATGTTCTGTACACAATAACCCCGCTTTAACAGCGCCCGCTCAAGCCTTTTCATCGATCGGTCCGAACGCAACAGACCGTGCAGCAGGATGATGCTATCGGCCTGGGGAGACATCTAAATTTCAGTAGCTACAGCGAAAGGGTCGGAGTTTAACCCTCGATCTCATCGGTGTCGTATTGCCCTGACAGCTTGCGCCGCACGTGCGACCAGGACATGCCGACAGCCAGCACACCAGCCAGCACGAACAGCACCACCCACTGGATTACTTCCGTATCATCGAGCGCGAAAAATCCCCACTCGATAAACAGCCAGATCAGGATTCCGAAAAAGGCAAGCGCAAGCGCCGTGCCGATAGGCCCAAGCGAACGCCATGTTGCACGCAGGAACATGACCCAACCGATTAGCAGCACGATACCGGTTGCGGCCTTGTAGACCATCGCAACATCCGATTGCAACCAGCTGAACCAGGAATATTCACTCGGATTGTAAGTTAGAAACACTAGCGCAAGCGCAAACAGAAAACGTAGAAAAAAACTGCCAATGTTGAAATCGTTTCGGGCCATGTCGTTACCGGAAAGTGAAAAAACGTTATGGTAACAGACTATTTCTCCGCGGCTAATAATTCACTCTGCGAAGCAACCAGTGCATCCCCAATTCTGATTACCGCTTGCGCCAGTCCATCGACCTGAGAACTATCCGCGCGGGCGCCAAGAAAACAGGGGCGCAACGCCAGCTGGCCATTAATACGGGTAGTACTCGGCATGTATTCGTTTTCCCTGACCAGGCATCGGCGGATTTTCTGGTTGAGTCGGTCAAGATCGTCAATCTGCGGCGCGACATAACGAAAGCAACAAACCGATAGAGTCGGTTCCAGTAACAGTTCAAGCCTGGGATGTTGCTTGCAAAACTCGGCCAGCTCCCGGGCCATATCATTGTGACGTACAATTCGCTCGCGCATTCCCTCTACGCCAATCTCCCTGATCAGAGCCCAGACGACAATACCCCGCGGGGGTGCGCTAAGTTCTACGCCGTAGTCGAAATAACGAATACTGAAATCATCCAGCGAATGTTCAAGTGGCGCCGTCGTGGCGTCGATATCATCGATCGAACCCTCCAGATAATCGGAGGGCCCCTGGGTAAAAGCCCTTTGCAGTAATTCACGGTCATGCACAAAGGTCGCGGCAACCCCGACCGAGGCACCCAGCCATTTGTGTGGATCGACGATGATCGAGTCGACCAGCTCCAGCCCGTCGTAAAGATCGCGCAAGCGCTCATCCAGGATACCGGGTAACCCGTAGGCGCCATCTACATGCAGCCAGATTCCGTGTTCACGTGCGAGCTCGCCAATGGCACGCAACGGGTCAATTGCACCGGTGTTGGTGCTGCCCAGGTTAGCAACGATCGCCATCGGCAGAATTTCATCCTGCGAATCCTGTTCAATAGCTACCCGCAGCGCGTCAGGACGCATCCGTCCCTGGTCGTCACAGGCAATGGGCTTGATCGCTCGCCGACCTATCCCGAGTACGCCGCCGGCTCGCTGGATGGTATGGTGACACTCGCTGCTTGCGTAAACACTGACAGCGCGGTTGACGCCGTCGCGCGCAGGGTCATGACCTGCTTTCTCAAACGCATATTGCCGTGCACCACCGAGTCCGACCAGGTTGGCGACCGAGCCACCGCTGCTATAGATGCCTTTCATATTACCCAGGCCGCACATCTGCGCGAGCCAGTCGAGCGACAGTTCTTCGATAAAGTTGAATGCGGTGTGCATATATCTTTGTGGCGAGGCGATACTGGCGGCAGTCGATGCCAGCGTCGATGCGGTGGTCGCGCCGGTCGTAATATAGGAAGTAAAACCGGGTTTAGTCACCGCCGAACCATTGGGAATGATCTGTTCCAGCAGTTCACGGGTGACTTCATCGATGCCGACCCCTCGCTGCGGCACTGGTCTATCCAGTGCAGCCTTCCAGACGTTTTGTCGTGCCAGCGCGTCCGGGTGTTCAAACGCTAAAAACTGGTCGAGACCGGCGCCTACTCTCGCTAACAACTCCTGCAGGTTGCCGACCTCAGCCTGATCCTGTGACATAGTCTCTTCTCAAATTTCGAAACGCATTTTAAGAACTAACATTATCCGTTCGCGGCAAGCGACGCAATGCGCAGACGAAATTCCGCCCCGGGCTCACAGTTGACGACATCGACTTCGGTCTGCATTGCACTTGCAAGTTGATGAACCAGCGCCAGGCCGATGCCGGTGCCGACGGTTTCACGCGTAAGCTCGTTCTCGGAGCGGTAAAACAGTTTGAAAATCTTCTTCATCTGGTCCGGATCGATACCGGGTCCGTAATCGCGCACCGAAAACTGAATCTTGCCGTCCTGCATTTGCTGACAGCGAATGTCGATTCGTTTTTGGGCACCGTTTGCAGAAAACTTGACCGCATTATCCACCAGGTTGATAAAAATCTGGATGAACCAGTCGATGTCAATTTTAATTCGAGCCGACTCAACTTCCTGTGTCCCCGTAATCAGCAGGTCGAACTCCGAGGGTTCGAGTTGCGATTCGAGGCGTGGTTTAAGCTCCGCCAGCACCTCGCCAACGGTCATGTCAGTGAGCGTTCCAGCCTGCTCGTTACGAGACATACGTGCCAGCTGCAGTACATTATTGATCAGGCGCGTGAGCCGCTCTGCCTCGTAAAAAATAAAATCATAATAGGTTTTACGTTTTGCCTTGTCGGCCCAGCCCTCGCGTAGCATTTCAGCATACATTCGAATCGACGTTAGCGGGGTTTTAAGTTCGTGGCTGACCGCGGAAACAAAATCCTGTTGTTGTCGTGCCAGGGCGAGCTGACGCTGACCCAGCCGCAACAGCATCAGGCAACCACCCACCAGCACGATCGCGAGCACCACGGCTGACCAGATAATGACCTGTCCGCCGGCGCCGACCGGCAACCGCGCCAGTGCATAAATCAACTCGATATCGCCAAACGGCGCGATCAAACGGCTCTGGTAGAGCAATTCGTTGCTGGCCTGCTCGGTACTGGGGCGATACAGACGGCTGTAATCGGCGGCGAAGTTTTTCAGGATCGAACCGCGGTAGGCAACAATCAGTTTACTCATCGATGACAGGCTCGATTCACGAAACGCTGGTGCAATCAAACCTTCAATGAAATTCGGCTGGTCGATCAGAATACCCTGTACATAGCGCTCATTGCTGTGCCAAACACGCCGGAACAGGACGAAATGGCCACTGTCGAGCAGGGCAAACTCCATCGGCTCCACTTCACTCTCGAATGTCTGAATCCGGATCGCTCGCTGATCCAGCATCGGCTCGGCAAACACTACCTCGTAATCCGCAGTTTCAGCGGCTCTTTTCTCAAGGCTTAGCCCCTGCTCGAGCATGGCCTGTGGCAGGTTTACCTTTTCCTTGCGCGAACGCCGTGATTCCGCCTGTATTGTCTCCTCCCGGCGCTGCCTCTCCGGTTTGGCTTCAGCGGCTATCTGGAAGCTGTCTTCAAGTTTAAGGTCCTTGACCTGGTCTACAGGTGCGCTGCTTTCAGCAGGGGCATTCAGTTTGCGCGTGGTTAATTCATCGAAGGCCGACTGCCCCAGGGCATCACGATCATCCATCGCGATACTCGAACTCATGCTGTCGACTTCGGTAGTCAGACTCGGAGCATCCGCGCGTGCTGGTTGGGCCACTTCTTCCTCGGCGAGGATTTTGCCAACTGCTGGTGATGCCGCGAGATCACTTTTGCCGACCAGTCGGTTTTGATCGAGAATTCCGCGAATCCGTCCTTCCTGCTGTTCACGCTGCTGTAGTTCGGATGAAGATATGCCATAGCTGGACGCGTTGGCTTCGGGCACGGTCGGGGTACGCAGCTGCCCTGCAGAATCGACCTGGAAATAACCCAGCAAACCAGGCACCTTCGCCTCCAGCGGGAACTGCGACAGCGGCGAGCGCTGCAGAAAGGCGGAGCCCTCGGAGCCGCTGACATTGAGAAATTCATAGTCGCTGATGGGTCGGCTTTCTTCGCGCTCGATCAGGTTTCGAAATGCACTATCAATGCGCAGGGTCAGCTCACGGGCGAGCTGCTGATGCTGGTAGAAAGTCTCCCATTTCAACTGCCCGTAGGCCTGGTAAACCAGGATCGAGGTCGGTAACGCCAGCGCCACGAAAAATAGCATCAGCGATAGAGTGAGGCGCCGCTGGGTCATTGCTCGGCAAGCATCAGGCGATAGCCGGCACCGCGCACCGTAACGATGGCTTCAGGATTGGTGGGATCGATTTCGATTTTGCGACGTAACTTGGCAATATGAATGTCGACGGTACGGGTTTCAATTTCCATGTGGTTAGCATAGCCCCAGACTCGTGCGAGCAGCTCTTCGCGTGCCACCGGACGCTCCGATTGCTGGCAAAGATAAAGCAGCAGGTCCATTTCACGACGCGTAAAAACGGTGTCTCCAGCGCACAGATTCTCGGTATCGATGACGACACCATTGTTGAGCCTGATTTCCCGCACCGAGGCTTCACCAAAACCCGAACGCCGCAATACCGCCTCCACTCGCAGCACCAGTTGCGTCACCGAGAAAGGCTTGGCGACGTAATCGTCGGCACCCAGGGTAAGTCCCTGGACGATGTCTTCGTCACTCGATTTAGCAGTCAGCATGATAACCGGCTGCTGCCGATCCTGTTGGCGGATACGGTTACAGATTTCAAAGCCATCGACACCGGGCAACATGACATCGAGCAGAATCAGGTCGAATTGTCCGCTTAACGCCTTACGCAGACCGTCATCACCGTGGTCGGCGGTCTCAACCTCGAAGCCGTGGTAGACGAAAACATCGACCAGCCCACTGCGTATCGCGGCCTCGTCTTCGACGATCAGCAAGCGCGCTTTCTGCGCCATCAGATTTTATCCTTAATTAACACACAACAATCCTAGCATTCCAGTCCCGCGGATAT
>JARFPR010000380.1 GCA_029288195.1 Gammaproteobacteria bacterium
GAGAAACGCGTGTTCCCGTCGATCAATATCAATCGTTCCGGTACGCGTCGTGAAGAGTTGTTAATTGACCAGGAAGAATTACAAAAAGTCTGGATCCTGCGCAAGTTTCTGCATTCGATGGATGAAATTGAAGCCATGGAGTTCGTGCTGGGTCGCATGCAAAGCAGTAAAACCAACCTCGAATTTTTCGATCAGATGAAGAAGTAGGTGTGGCCCGGGTTCAATCTTTTGAGCCGATCGTTGGTCACCAACCCCGAATCCTGATACTCGGCAGTATGCCGGGAACCGCTTCATTGCAAGCCGTTCAGTATTACGCCCATCCCCGCAATGCATTCTGGTCGATTATGGCCGAGCTGTTTGGCCTCGATCCCACAGCCTCTTACGAGCAGCGCGTGGCAGAGCTTTCCCGGCATCCATTGATTCTCTGGGACACTTTACAGGCCTGCCATCGGCCCGGCAGCCTGGACTCGAATATCGATGCTAAAACGGTGCGCGCCAATAATTTTCCCGGACTGCTGAAACGTTTCCCCGGGATTCGTGCAATTCTGTTCAATGGCGCCACCTCGGAGAAGTATTTCAAACAATTGGTACTACCGAACTTGCCGCGGTCGCTGGAATTAGCGCTGCTGCGTATGCCGTCCACCAGTCCGGCGCATGCGGGAATGAACTTCGAACAAAAGCTTGCAGCCTGGCGTCGACTGATGGATTTTATCGATTAGGATTTGAGCAGTTTTTTGCGAACATGCGCCAACGGTGCTGCATCGTTGTATACCACCTTGTTGTTCTCAAGGCTAACCCCGAGCGAGCTCCATAATGCCTCGAGATCAACCGGGTAGGGATCCGCTTTCATCTTCAGGTACAGGGGCAACAGGACATCAAGCCCGATAGCACGGTCGGCGGACTCAAATACCTGCATCGCACTCGAACTGGCATGCATCGACAGGCCCGCGTCCAGAACGCCACGCAGGGCGTCACGCAGGCTAAGACGATTTTCGGTCAATTTTCGAATTTCGATATCTGCAAGCATGCAGAATATGGCGCCACCCCAGTAGGTACGGCCCCAGGTCGGGGTTAGATCCAGCCCGCGATCGCCGTACTTCGGCAGTCCCTGGGGCATACGGTTGATAAAACCATTCCAGACGAATTCTTCGCTGAGATGACCGCGTTGTGCGCGGGCTATAGATTCGACGTAGGTCGCCAGTCCCTCCAGCCACCAACGATGCTCATGAGGCACATCGGCCATCGCCAGGTGGACCATTTCATGCACCATAATCCAGTCCTTGCGCAGCATTTCCGGCGTTATATTCTCACCGACCACGATTCGCAGGGAGGGGGAATCGCCACCGAATGCCTGGCCGAAACGTACCGCGTGACCACCGGTAACCTGCAGCTTGATATGCACGCTTTTTACCGGAAAACGACCATAGTAATGTTGCACGGTTTTAGTCGAGTAGAGCACCCAGTCGAGAAGCATGTCTTTCTTGCCGCGTAATACGTGATCACGGATTTCCACGCTAATCTTGCTGCCATTTATGTCAAATGCAAATTCGGAGTCACTAACGGTTTCAATGTCGGGCTCGCCGGCATACAGACTGCCGCAGAAAACCAGTAAAAATATGGCTACTCGTAACATGGAGACCCCTTTACCTTATTATTCATTTTGTGACTGTGCCGGGAGGCAAAGGTTCATTCGTCGGGGCCCTGTTGTTTATGCTGCGCACCGAGGCCGGCGTCATACCAGTCTGCCCTATCACGCCAGAAAATATTGTCTTCCGGTTCGATACCCGGAGCCTCGCTCAATGAACCTGCGGGAATGACCAGCTTGCCGCTTTTCAGGCTGGTGTAGGGCACCAGCGAGCCGCAATGCGTACAAAAGCACTTCGAAATCACGCCTGGTTTATCGGGTGTGTAACGTTTGATCAAACTCTCACCGGCGAGCCATTCGATGCGATCGGCGCTGGTGAATATATTGGCAGCATGGGCGGTTCCCGTAGAACGCCGGCACTGGCTGCAATGACAGAGATGGAATTCGTCGAAGGGTCCGCTGACCTGGAACTGAACCTGGCCGCAAAGGCAGCCACCTTTTATCGGTTTACTCATATTAATAGCCTCAAATTTTCTGGCTTGCGATCAATCTCTGGATGACGTCATCGAAATGCCTTTCATGCACATTGGCATAGGCAAAGCGGATGAATTGCTCCTGGTCCCGGCCGAAATAGCTTCCCGGCAGGCTGATGATTTCGTGTTGCTGGATTAAACCTTTGACGACATCACGCGCCGGCGCTTCGAACGGATGCTCGATGTAGGCAAAGTAGGCACCGGCGCTGATCAGGCGGTAGTTCAGGTCGGCGTGGTCGAAAGCCTGCCTGATTGCAATCGCGCGGCGCGCCAGTTCGTCGGATTTCTCCAGTTTCCAGGCCTGCAGATTCTGCAAGCCGTAAACCGCCGCAAGCTGGCCTGCATGCGGGGCACAGATTGCCGTGCAATCCTGAATTTTCTTAAGTTGATCGAGCAATGCCTGGCTCGCGGCAACGGCACCGGTGCGGAAACCGGTCAGGCTGAATACCTTGGAGAAACTATACAAGTGAACCAGTGTCTCGCGCCAGTCAGGTCGCGAAAACAGGCGATGCGG
>JARFPR010000388.1 GCA_029288195.1 Gammaproteobacteria bacterium
CGATTCCGCTTCGGGCGATTGTTCGCTGCTGACGGTGCCGCTCGCAGAAATCGGGTCGACAACTTCGTTTTGTGTGTCTTTAACAGCCACTGCCGGCCCTGCCGCGAGCGCAACGACCTGGATACGCAGTTCATCCAGCTGTTGCTGCAACTGGTTTGTCTTGTTGCGCGTGACCCAGAACATCACGATGATTGCGACCGGTAGCCCAATGGCTAACAGCACGATGGCGGTGATGATAAAACCGAGGAAATCCATATAAGCTTTTGATTATAGTAGGTTTGCGCAACTATATTGCAGAAGCTAAAGGCGATTTATTGGTCATCGAAAGATCCTGCTGTTTAGCTGGCATAAGTTGTCTGAAGCATAGCTATCAAAGGACGTATATCAATACTTTGTATTGAATGTATCGGCTATCGATACCAAAAGGCTCGAATTACGTAACTAACCGACTTTTCTATCAATGGAACTATGCAGAATGTAATATACCGTCTCGTCAACCTGCGGCGCGTGAACAGGCGTCAATCATATCGTGCACAAACCTTACGCCAAGTGGATAAATTTTCTCTACGGACCTTATTTCAAGGTCATTGGATTTTTTTACCGTGTTTACACGGCTAATCGAGCGCGTGTCGAATCCATCAAATCCAATCCGAAAGTTTCCGCGTTCCTCAAGTTAATAGCCGTATTAGTCCTGGTTGGCTGGATCCTGATCTGGTTCTTTGCTTCGGAAGAGAGTCGCAATCAGTTGACCGACGAGGTAAAACAAAGCATTGGTATATCCGATTCAAAATCCGCTCAATAGCATATATCTGCCATCGCGAACCAGTAGTTTAATCGGTCGCGTCTTGCTGATGTTGCTACTACTCGGCAGCGAAGTTGAAGCTGCCGGACTGGACCTCCACTGGCTCTGGGATAATCGTTGTGCTGAATGTCATGGTCACTCAGGTGAGTTTGCGCGCCGGTTTCTGCAGGTCGATGGTAATCAGCTTCAAGGCCGACACCATGTCCAGGATCTGCGATTATTCCTGGGTAATCATTATCTGTTAACGAGTGAGACCGACGCGGTTTACGAGATGCTGCTCGCGCAGGCAAGCACGCGACCCAGATTCAGACAGGAATGTGGAAAATGCCACGGTGGTGCCGCAGCATTCGTGCGTCAGTCAATGAATTTTCAAAGCGGTATTCTAATGAGTCGCAAGTTGAAACAACCCATACCCGCTTTTATGGAGAGCCATAGAGCCTTGCAACCCGACGATATCGAATTCTTTGTAAGTTTGCTTCAACGTGTAGCCAACGAGGTTTATCGACCCTAGTCAGGATCATCAGCTGGGCAAGCCAAACTGATGGTTGCACCCTGTTGAAGCATGCGGTAAGTTTTTTGGTTTGGCTCGCGGGGCACTAAAACTTTGACTGACAAGCTGAATTACCAGGGTTATAGCGAGATGCATCGTGGTGAAAGCGACGAGCTGCTGGTCAGGACTTCGAAAGGCAGTGCCTGCGGGGAATACCTGCGTCGCTATTGGCAGCCGGTTGCGCTGACTCGCGAAGTAGAGGATGTTCCACGGGTCATTAAAGTGCTCGGTGAGGAACTGGTACTGTTTTGCGACAAGGCCGGGCGTTATGGCCTGGTTCACAAGCAATGCCCGCATCGACGCGCGTCGATGGAGTTCGGAGTCTGTGAAGAAAACGGCATTCGCTGCTGTTATCACGGCTGGTTGTTTGATATAGACGGCAGCATTATTGAAATTCCCGGCCAGCCGCAGAAGATTGCCGACCTGGTCAAGCAACAAACCCGGCTGGGTGCCTACCCGGTCAGGGAATACCGTGGATTGATCTTCGCTTACCTGGGGCCGATCGAGCAGATGCCGGAATTTCCGATTTACGATACGTTCGAAATCGAAGGGCAGACCCTGGTACCTTACCGCGCCGACTATCGCTGCAACTGGTTGCAGGTTCTCGATGCTATCCTCGATCCCATACATACCAGTTTCCTGCATTCGCGCATGAGCCGGGCGCAATTTTCCGAAGGCATGGGCGAAATTGGCGAACTGTTGTTTTACGAGCGCGACATGAGTTTTCTCGGCGCCAACGTGCGCCGCGTCAATGAGCACGTCTGGGTGCGGGTCAACGAGCTGGTATTGCCCAACTATACCCAGGCGGGTGCCGCGTTTTCAGCGGATGGCACGCGCGCGATCTATTATGGTCGAACCGCGTTTTCACGCTGGGTGGTGCCGATTGATGATGAAACTAGTACCGCGTTTGCGTGGGCTATTTTTGGTGAGCGTGCCGATCCGGCAGAATACAATACGCCGGAGGGCCCCGAGCTGATCGAGCAGGGTGAGCTGATGGACCGCAGCTATGATCAACGTCAGCGTTTTCCGGGCGATGCTGAAGCCGTGGAGGGCATGGGTCGCATTGCCGATCAAAAACTGGAACACCTGGTGCCGAGCGATAAGGGTATCATCCAGTACCGCAAGAAACTGCGTAAACTTTGCCGCGATCTTGAAAGCGGAACAGCCCCCGCTCATGTCACTGATTTTTTGCCAAACCCGGTAGCGACCTATGGTGGGGATACGGTGCTGAAGATAGAACAGGACGCGATTGATGATGGTCGTCGACTGATTGAAATCGGCGAAAAAGTCATGCATGCCCAGTTTGACGCTGAATCATTGAGTGGATCAGAGCGGGTTGAGACCGTCATCGATACATTGAAGTCGTTGGAGGCCGGATACCGCGCATGACCATCAAACTGCATATCAAGAATAATCACGCGGGCCCGGATACCTTTCCCTCGACGCCTGAAAGCGAACCGGTGTTTACGATTTCGATGGACAAGTATCAACAGGTCGCGCAGCGCTATCCGGAACTTGCCGCGCAACTAGAAGTATTCGTGGACTGGGATACCGATCATTGGGCCGAGTCGATGCAAACGACCGAGGTATTACTGACCTGGAATTTGCCCACCGAGAACCTGGCCGAGGTGGCGCCGAATTTAAAATGGATTCACTGCATCGGTGCCGGCGTCGAACACCTGTGTCCGATGGATTGGGTGCCGGCGGGTCTGACGATTACCAATAACAAGGGCGCGCACGCTGACAAGGCGGGTGAGTACGCGCTGATGGCGGTGTTGATGCTGCACAACAAAA
>JARFPR010000438.1 GCA_029288195.1 Gammaproteobacteria bacterium
TAAGCAGCCAAAACCGATACTTAGATCTAATAGTTAAAGTGAAGTATTAAGTTGCGGTGGATTTTGTGCAGTTTTGCACAATTTTCAGGGTTTCAAAACAAAGGGGCGCAATGGTATGCGCCCCCTCAAAGTTGATAGTCAGCCTGTAAGCCGGGTTCTGTCGAGGATAATCATTCATCTGGACTGAAAGTCGCCTTCCAGCCTCAAGCAACCAACCCGAAAACGACGCGGGCCGCGCCATTGTTTTCCTATTTGGTCTTGCTCCGAGTGGGGTTTACCTTGCCACTTCTGTTACCAGAAGCGCGGTGCGCTCTTACCGCACCCTTTCACCCTTACCAGCCGTAGCTGGCGGTTTGCTTTCTGTTGCACTGGCCGTGAGCTTGCGCCCCCCAGACGTTATCTGGCACTCTGCCCTGTGGAGCCCGGACTTTCCTCCAGTTCCCAATCTTCAAGCCACGAACCAGCGATTATCCAGCTGACTGGTGCTCAATTTTAACTGATACCGACATCGGCCGTCGACTGAATTTACCGCTTCGCACAACTTTACCTTGAAATCGGAAAACGCAGCACGAGACTAAAAAACCTGCCGCGATGACAGGGTTCAGGTGATTGATTGATCCCGATGCAATATTAGTTGCCGCAGCAGCGTAAACTTTTCTTCCTTAAGTAGAAATGGCCTGATCGAATCCAACATTTCCTGTCGCTCGCTTGACTGAAACCAGCGGTTCCAGGCGGCTTCATCGATCCAGCGCGTAATCACCACGTACCGATTCGGGCGATGAATTTCGACCGATGACTCTCCCGACAGGTAGCCCGGTGTATTCGCCATCACCCCGAGCAGGTCCGCGATGGCAGATTCATAGTATTGCTCCAGGCCTTCCACGATTTCGCGCTCGATGATTACCCTGATCATTGATCACCACCTCATTTCGGCCGTTTCACGACCGCTTACATGTGTTAAAACAGATCAGCAGGATATACAATCACGCCCAGAACACAATAATTTCCCGGAGGAACACCGATGGCCTGGCAACAACAGATTCTTCGCGTCAACCTGAGCAACGGTAGCTGCGCTATCGAACCACTAAACATGGAATGGGCCGAGGCATTTCTTGGCTCACGCGGACTCGGCAGCAAGTACCTGTTCGAGGAAATGGACCCGGCCGCGGACGCGTTGTCGGCAGAGAACAAGATTATCTTCGCTACCGGCCCGTTAACGGGGACCATGGCTTCCACCGGTGGACGTTATACCGTCATCACCAAGGGCGCGCTTACCGGGGCCATCGCCTGTTCCAATTCCGGTGGCAAGTTCGGCGGTGAATTGAAAATGGCGGGTTACGATTTACTGATCATCGAAGGTGAATCGGAAAAACCGGTTTACCTGCATATCGAAGACGAGAAAGTCGAAATTTGCGATGCCAGCGAAATCTGGGGCAAAACCGTCTGGGAAACCGAGGAGTTACTGGCAAAGAAATATCAGGATCCGTTGATGCGCTTTGCCGGGATTGGGCAGGCGGGAGAAACCCTGTGCCGCTACGCCTGCGTGGTCAACGACAAGCATCGTGCAGCAGGTCGCTCCGGAGTTGGTGCGGTGATGGGTTCCAAGAAAATCAAGACGATTGCGGTACGCGGCACCAAAGGTGTACGCAACAAGGATCCCAAAGCGTTCTATAAAATCGTCAATGAGGTTAACGCGCGCATGACAGACCGCGACGAAATGTCGCGCGACGGTACGCTGGCGATGATGGACGTTACCAACGGTTTCGGCAGCCTGCCGACCCGCAACAACCGCAGCGTGCGTTTTGAAGGTGCCAACAAACTCAATCCTGAAGCGATGCATACACCGAACGAAAACGGTCATACCAATATCGTAACTAACGGTGCCTGCTTCGGTTGCACCATCGGTTGTGGCCGTATCTGTAAAATTGACCCAACCCATTTTTCGGTCAAGGACCGGCCCGAATACCACGGCGCTTCGGGCGGCCTGGAGTATGAAACCGCCTATGCACTGGGTTCGGCCTGTGGTGTTGACGATATCGATGCCGCGACGTTCGCGGGCTTCATTTGCAACGAGTACGGTATGGACCCAATTTCACTGGGCGGTTCGATCGCCGCGGCCATGGAACTGTTTGACATTGGCGCCATCGACGAATCAACGACTGGCGGTATCAAGCTCGAGTTTGGTTCGGCCGAGGCGCTGTGTCAGATAGCAGAACTGGCGGGTAAAGGCGAAGGATTTGGTGTTGATATCGCAATGGGTTCAAAACGGCTGTGCGAAAAATACGGACACCCGGACCTGTCGATGACGGTCAAGGGGCAGGAATTTGCGGCCTATGACGGTCGCTCGATGCAGGGCATGGGGCTCGCTTATGCGACCAGTAATCGTGGCGCCTGTCACCTGCGAGCCGACCCTTATGGACACGATTTCGAAACCACCGAAATCGAGGGTAAAGCAGAAGTGGTTCGCGATTCGCAACGTGACGTCGCCTTCCTGGACTCGAGTGGCCTGTGCCTGTTCCCCGGCGGTTGTGGTTGGGGCCTGGAAGACTACCGCTCGCTGGTCGATGCCGCCTGCGAAAGCGACTGGAGTAGCGACGAACGCATGCGTGAAACCGGTGAACGCATCTGGGTGCTGGAAAAACTGTTCAATCTCAGAGCTGGTCTCGGCAAAAAAGACGATACCTTACCGAAGCGTATTCTCGAGGAACCGGCCGATGTCGGCACCGGTAAGGGCCTGGTGTGTCGTCTTGATGAAATGCTGCCCGAGTATTACGAGCTATGTGGCTGGGATGCCGAAGGTGTACCGACCAGCGAAACCTTGCAACGCCTCGGCCTGGATTAATTTCCGGGCTCAGCGCTCGATCTGCAGATGGATATCTCGGTAACCCTGTTCGGCGGGCTACGCCATTTTCTTCCCGCCGGCAGCTCCTTTAACAAGTGCAATATTAGCGCCGCAGACGGCGCCAGCCTCGAGGCGCTGTTACAACAAATTCCGATACCAGCCAACAAACCCTACATCGTGATCCTGAACGATGAAAAAGTTTCGCGCGAGAATTACGCCGAGATAACGATCCAGGAAAAGGATGAAGTAGTATTGCTTCCGCCGATCAAGGGCGGCTGAGGTCTGTCAGGCAGCGCATTCGTCGGTACTTTTGACCTTACCTTCTGCGTCGAGCGTTTCGAGTTTGACGCCAAATCCCCACAACCGGCGCAAATGCTTCAACACTTCCTCACGGCTTTTAGCCAGGGGGATATCTTTGTGCGGCACGTGTCGCAGGGTAAGCGTTCGATCGCCCCGGGTGTCGACATTATAAACCTGGATATTGGGCTCGTTCATGCTGAGGTTATACTGATTGGACAATGCCTGGCGTATATACTGGTAACCCGCATCATTGTGAATCGAGGTCACCTCGAGTTCGGTGCGCTGCTCGTCGTCGAGAATTGAAAAAAGCTTGAACTCGCGGATCAGTCGTGGCGACAGGAATTGCGAAACAAAGCTTTCGTCCTTGAAATTACGCATTGCAAAATCAAGTGTTTCCTGCCAGTTTGAACCCGCGATATCGGGAAACCACTTACGGTCTTCCTCGTCCGGATCAACACAAATTCGCTTGATATCGGTCATCATTGCGTAACCCAGTGCATAGGGATTGATACCACTGAAATAATCACTGTCAAACTCCGGCTGTGCGACGACGTTTGTATGGCTTTGCAGAAATTCGAGTATGAAACCTTCGGTCACCCTGCCCCGGTCGTACAGGGTATTCATAATATGATAATGCCAGAAGCAGGCCCAACCCTCGTTCATCACCTGGGTTTGACGTTGCGGATAAAAATACTGGCCGATCTTGCGCACGATGCGCACCACTTCGCGCTGCCAGGGTTCGAGCAGGGGTGCGTTCTTTTCGATAAAGTAAAGGATATTTTCCTGCGGTTCCTGCGGAAAATTCGGCTGCGTCGTATCCTCTTCCGCAGTCTCTTTTTGCGGTACTGTTTTGAGCCAGAGATCGTTGACCTGTGACTGCAGGTAAGCTTCACGTTCCTTGAGTCGTTCCTTTTCTTCGCGCATTGAAACCGGATTGGGTCGCTTGTAACGATCGACGCCATGATTTTGCAGCGCATGGCAGGAATCAAGCAGATTTTCAACTTCATCGATACCGTAACGCTCTTCGCAATCGCTGATATAGCGCTTGGCAAAAACCAGGTAGTCGATGATTGCCTCGGCATCGGTCCATGCCTGGAACAGGTAGTTGCCCTTGAAAAATGAATTGTGGCCGAAACAGGCATGCGCAATCACCAATGCCTGCATCATCATGGTATTTTCTTCCATTAAATAGGCGATGCAGGGATTTGAATTAATTACGATTTCGTAGGCCAGGCCCATATGCCCGCGGCGGTACTGTTGTTCGTTGCGAATAAAATGCTTGCCGAACGACCAGTGGCTATAGCCGATCGGCATACCGATACTGGCGTAGGCATCTAACATTTGTTCGGCGGTAATTAACTCGATCTGGTTAGGATAGGTATCGAGTTTGAATTCTTCGGCGATATCTTCAATCTCGGCGTGATACTCCTCGATCAATTCGAAAGTCCATTCAGCTCCGGTCGAGATCGGTTCGCTCATTGGGTTTGTTTCCTGAAAAATTCACGGAACACCGGGTAAATATCTTCATACTCCCGGATATGTTGCATGGCAAAATTATCATTGCTCTCCAGCAGGCGGGAATAGTGATCCCATAAACCCTGGTGGTCTCGCTTGGTAATTTCAACATAAGCGTAATAGCGCAACTGGGGTAACAATTGCTTGGCCAGGATCTGTTCGCAAACCGGGGAGTCATCGTTCCAGTTATCACCATCAGAAGCCTGGGCGGCGTAAATGTTCCAGTCAGTCGGAGGATAACGCTGGTCGATAATATCGCGAGTCATTTCCAATGCGCTCGACACGATTGTACCGCCGGTCTCACGCGAGTAGAAAAATTCTTCTTCGTCGACCTCCTTGGCCTGGGTGTGATGACGAATATAAACCACGTCGACGTCGCGATAGCTGCGAGTCAGGAAGAGATAAAGCAGAATATAAAAACGCTTGGCGATATCCTTGGTTTCCTGGTCCATGGATCCCGACACATCCATCAGGCAAAACATCACGGCCTGGGACGTAGGCTCCGGGCGCTGAACAAAATTGTTGAAGCGCAAATCGAAAGTGTCGATGAAGGGAATTCTGCGCAAACGGCCACGTAAAACCTCTATTTCTTCCTGCAGTGCAAGGCGTTTAGTTTCGTCACCACCGACTTCCTGCTCAAGGGCCTCCAATTCCGCTTCGAGCTCGTGCAGAACTCGCCTCGGCTCTGCTCCCATGGCGACGCGTCTGGACAGTGCCGAGCGCAGGGAGCGCACAATATTAATATTTGTGGGTACACCGTCATTGGTGAAACCAGCGCGCACGGTTTTGCTCTTGGTCATCTTGCGCAACTGGTTCTTTTTCAGGTTGGGCAACTCGAGATCATCAAACAGCATATCGAGGTACTCATCCTTCGAAATTTCAAAGGCGAACTCGTCCTCGCCTTCACCGCTGTCACTCGCGCGTCGACCCTTTTCCTTGCCCTGGTTAAGCGGGCGTTTGATCTTGTCGCCCTGCGCGAACTCCTTGTTGCCGGGATAGACCCCTTCACGGACACCGCCCTTATCATTGCGGAAGGTTGGCTCAGAAATATCACGAGTTGGAATCGACACGCTTTCGCCGCCATCGATATTGGTGATAGAGCGCTCCGAAATCTGTTCCGAAATCGCTTTTTTGATCTGCTTCTTATAACGCCTCAGAAATCGCTGCCGATTAACCGTGCTCTTGTTTTTTGCGTTCGGACGTCTGTCAATGAGTTGCGCCATGT
>JARFPR010000475.1 GCA_029288195.1 Gammaproteobacteria bacterium
CTCAGCGATTACCGCGGTTACAGTGGCGAAGTCATGAGCATGGGTGAGCGCACGCCGCTGGCTTTGCTCGATGCCCCTGCCGCTGGACGTATTGCGATCGGTGAAGCCCTGACCAATATGGGGTCAGCCTGGGTAGGAGACCTGTCGCGCACGGTGTTGTCCGCTAACTGGATGGCAGCTGCCGGCCATCCGGGGGAAGACGCACGCCTGTTCGATACGGTAAAGACGGTCGGTATGGAACTCTGCCCGGAACTCGGTATTACGATCCCGGTCGGCAAGGATTCGCTATCGATGCAGACCCGCTGGAATGATGGCTCCGTGGAGAAAGCGGTGACCGCGCCGCTATCGCTAATCATCTCTGCGTTTGCTCCGGTTGCCGACGTGCGCAAGACGGTCACGCCCGAGATCAAGCGTGCTAAAGAAAATTCCTGCCTGTTGATGTTTGACCTGGGAGAGGGTCGCAATCGTCTCGGCGCCTCGGCCCTGACCCAGGTTTATTCTCAAACCGGAGCGCAGGGCCCGGATCTTGACGATGCGGGACTCTTCAAGCGGGCTTTTAATACCCTGCAACTGATGCTCGAGCAGGGACAGGTGCTCGCATACCATGATCGTTCTGATGGTGGACTGATCGTGACCCTATGCGAAATGGCCTTTGCGGGTCATAGCGGCTTGCGATGTGACGTTACCAGTCTGGGCGATGACGTGCTGGCTGTATTGTTCGCCGAAGAACTGGGCATTGTGATGCAGGTGCGAGAGGCAGATTTACCCGCCGTCGAAGCTATGATTCGGGATGCAGGTCTCGATCATATCTACCATCGAATCGGTGAACCGCAACAGGACGAACAGTTGCGCATCGTTCATTCCGGTGAGCCGGTCATCGATGAGTCTATTGTTGATTTGCAGCGCGCCTGGGCGCAAACCACGTTGCAGATGCAGTCACTGCGCGATAACCCGGAATGTGCGCAACAGGAATTCGATTTGATTCAGCCGGGGCAGCCCGCCAAACTTTTTTCGGCACTGAACTTTGATCCCGGCGAAGACATCTGTGCACCTCTTAGTGGCGCCGCGAAGCCGCGGATCGCGGTACTGCGCGAGGAGGGTGTCAACGGGCAGGTCGAAATGGCGGCCGCTTTCGACCGTGCCGGTTTCAGTGCGACCGATGTGCACATGAGCGACGTTATTGCAGGGCGCGTGAGTCTCGCTGATTTCCAGGGCATCGCCGCCTGTGGTGGTTTTTCCTACGGCGACGTGCTTGGTGCGGGCGAGGGCTGGTCGAAATCGATTCTTTACAATAGTCGCGCCTTTGACGAATTTTCTGCATTTTTTAATCGCGATGACAGTTTCGGGCTCGGTATTTGTAACGGCTGCCAGATGATGTCAAACCTCTATCAAATGATTCCGGGTGCCGCTCACTGGCCGCGTTTCGTGCGCAATAAATCGGAGCAGTTTGAAGCGCGTTTGGTGATGGCTGAAATACTCGATTCGAGTTCCCTGTTTCTCGACGCAATGCAGGGTTCGATGATGCCGGTTGTGGTCGCGCATGGTGAAGGGTGTATTGAAACCCGGGATTGCTCTGCAGCAGAGTTGCTCGAGCGCAAGCTCGCCTGCATGCGCTATATCGATGGCACGGGTGAGGCCAGCGAAGTTTATCCGATTAATCCGAATGGATCAGAGCTAGGATTGAACGGTTTTAGCAACGATGATGGACGCTTCACCATCATGATGCCGCACCCGGAGCGAATCTTCCGCAGTGTGCAGAATTCCTGGCACCCGCCCGAGTGGGATGAATACGGCCCATGGATGCGCATGTTCCGTAACGCGCGGTTGTGGATAAACTAGCACGGAACGGCGCTCCGATTCGGCTCGCCGTCGATGTCGGTGGCACATTTACCGACGTGGTGCTGGATACCGGTGATAAATACTTTACCAGCAAGATCGCGACTACCATCGACGCGCCGGAAACCGCAATTCTCGAGGGCGTCGGGATTGTGCTGCAGAAAGCTGGAATCAATCCGTCCCAGGTCACTGGTTTTGTTCATGGCACCACGCTTGCGACCAATGCGTTGATTGAGCGCAAGGGGGCACGTGCGGCATTGATCACGACCGAGGGCTTTCGCGATAGCATCGAAATCGCGTACGAAAGCCGCTACGATCAATACGATCTCGCGTTGCAAAAACCTGATCCCCTGGTGCCGCGTTACCTGCGCTACACCGTGTCCGAGCGCGTCGATGTGCGCGGTCGGGTTTTACGGCCGCTAGACACGGCAACGGTGAGTCAGCTTGTTACCGGGTTGCAGCAAAACGAAATAGAAGCGGTGGCCATCGGCCTGTTGCACAGCTACGCTAATCCCGAGCATGAACGGGTGCTAGCCGATATGCTGCGCGCTGCCGGAGTCGAGGCGGAAATCAGTCTATCCAGCGAGGTCTGTCCGGAAGTACGCGAATACGAACGTTTCATGACCACGGTATGCAATGCTTACGTGCAACCGCTGATGGCGCGTTATTTAAGAGCCCTGAAGGAAGCTCTGGTAGCAGAAGGTATTACCTGCCCGCTGTTACTGATGACCTCGGGTGGCGGTATAACAACGCTAGATGCGGCGATTCGTTTTCCAATTCGGCTGGTCGAGTCTGGCCCCAGCGGTGGTGCGGTACTGGCCAGCGGTATCGCCAGGCAACTGGGCGAGTCTAAGGTGCTGTCCTACGATATGGGGGGTACCACGGCCAAGATCTGCCTGATCGATGACTACCAGCCTCAAAACGCTCGCAACTTCGAAATCGCGCGCAGCGCCCGCTTTCATAAAGGCAGTGGCATGCCGGTCAGAATACCGGTCGTAGAGATGATTGAAATCGGTGCCGGTGGCGGTTCCATCGCGCATGTCGATGATCTTGGCAGGTTGAACATCGGCCCGGAGAGCGCGGGTTCAACACCGGGACCCTGTTGTTATCAAAAAGGTGGCATTCGCGCGACCGTAACCGATGCCGATTTGTTACTGGGTAAAATTGACCCGGATAGTTTCGCCGAAGGGCGCATGCAACTTGATTCGTCGCTTGCTGCAACAGCGCTATCCCGGGACATTGCCGCGGCCATGGGTGTCGAGCTGGTCCAGGCGGCTGCCGGCGTTGCCGGGATGGTCGAGGAAAACATGGCCAACGCGGCGCGCATCCACAGTGTCGAGCATGGCGCCAACCTGTCGGAATATACGATGATAGCTTTTGGTGGTGCCGGCCCCTTGCATGCACTGCAGCTCGCGCAAAAACTCAATATCGGACGAATTATCGTGCCTCGGAACTCGAGTGTCGGTTCCGCTGTCGGTTTCCTGTGGGCGCCGATCGCCTACGAAGTCGTGCGTAGCTGTTACATGACGACACAGCGTTTTGATGCTGAAACAGCCAATTCGTTGCTGGCAGACCTGCAGGCCGAAGCTAACGAAGTGGTGTGCAGGGATGCCGGACAGAGTAACGTGGAGGTGAAAAGAAGCGCTTATATGCGCTATGTCGGGCAGGGGCATGAAATCGAGGTACCTTTACCAGAGGGCGAATTAAGTGCTGAAGATAGCGCGGTTATTCAGTCCAGTTACGAATTTCACTACCAGCGTCTGTTTGGTCGTACTATCCCGCAGCGCGACATTGAATTTCTGTCATGGTCCGTCGAAGTATCCGGACCAAGGCAAGTTCTTGAAAACAACTCGGAAGTACCTGAAACACAAACCATCCGGGCATCCACACAGCGAAGTGCCTATTGTCCCGGGCTGAAAGCCATGATCGACTACCCGGTTTATGAGCGTGACAAACTTATACCTGGCAACTGCTTAAGCGGGCCTGCACTCGTGCTCGAAGCGCAAACCACGACTTATATACCAGATGTATACAATATGTATATCGACAATTATTTGAATCTCGTGATCGACAGGAGAGACATATGAACGAACTCGACGATATCACCCGGCAAATAATCTGGAACCGGTTGCTGGCAATAGTCGAGGAACAGGCGCAAACACTGATGCGCACCGCGTTTAATCCGATCGTGCGCGAATCCGGAGATCTTTCTGCCGGGATATTCGATATCCAGGGCCGCATGATTGCGCAGGCGGTGACCGGCACCCCGGGACACGTCAATACAATGGCCGAGTCGGTGTCCCATTTTCTAGGTCACTACCGCCTCGAAGATATGCACCCGCAGGACATATACTTGACTAATGATCCCTGGCAGGCCGCCGGACATCTAAACGATTTCATGCTGGTGCGGCCCTGTTTTCATCGTCAGCAGTTAATCGGTTTTACCTCGTGCACCAGCCATCTTGCCGATATCGGTGGCCTTGGCTACGGGCCTGATGCCAGCGACGTACTCGACGAGGGGCTCTACGTGCCAATTATAAAGCTGCTCGATGCCGGTGAGCTGAACCAGACGTTCATGGCAATTTTAAAAGCCAATTCACGCGTTCCAATAGAGGTCGAGGGTGACATATACGCGCTGATCGCCTGTGCCGAATGTGGCAGTAAACGCTTATCGGAATGTCTAGAAGATTTTGACCTTGCCGATATCGAGGATCTTTCGCAATACATCATCGAAACCTCGCGCCGTGGTTGTGAGCAGAAGATCCGCGAGTTGCCCGAGGGCAATTACCGCAACAGTATGCGTGTCGACGGTTACGATACGCCTGTCGATCTCGTGGCAAGCCTGGTTATCGCCGAAGGACAGGTTGAAATCGATTTCAGCGGCAGCAGTGATTTATCCCCTTACGGCATCAATTGTCCACTCAACTATGCCAGTGCCTATACCTGTTTTGCGCTGAAGTGTGCGATCGCGCCAGAGATACCGAACAACCACGGTGCGTTGATGCAATGGCGTGTCAAGGCACCGCAGGGCAGTATCCTAAATGCACAGCATCCGGCACCAGTCGCGATGCGTCACGTGGTCGGGCAGTTGCTTCCGGACGTCGTGTTCGGCTGCCTGCACCAGGTGATTCCCGAAGTGGTACCAGCTGAAGGTACTTGCTGCCTGTGGGATTTGCCGTTACGGGGCGGCTTTTCGACGGGTGCCGGCAGTACTCGCTTTGCCAGCGAACTAGTGCATAACGGCGGTACCGGGGCCAGACCGGGTAGCGACGGTTTGTCTGCCACGGCTTATCCGAGTGGCGTATTGGGGTCGTTGGTTGAAATCACCGAAAGCGTTGCACCACTGATTTTATGGCGCCGTGAGTATCGCCAGGATTCCCCAGGTGCCGGTAAATACAGGGGCGGACTGGGACAGGTAATCGAGTTGTCCAATAGCGAGAATGCCGATATGTCGCTGTTCGCATCGCTCGATCGCATTTATCATCCCGCCCGCGGCAGGCAGGGAGGTAAGGATGGTGCGGTCGGTCTGTTAGAGCTATCCAGTGGCGAACGTTTGCGTGCCAAGGGCGAGCAAATTATCCCGGGTGGTGAACAGCTGACCGTGTTGACGCCAGGAGGTGCGGGATTTGGTGATCCAATGGAGCGCGATGCAGACCTGATCGCGCAGGATTTACGCGATGGATTGACCAGCGTCGAATATGCGCAAAGTCATTACGGCGTGGTTTTTAAATCCGATGGTTCGATCGATCGGGAGGCTTCCGGCGATCATGGATTGTCACCTGGTGGAGCAGATGATCATGATTAAGCCGAACCCGAATATAGCGGCGATGGCAGCTTACAGCTTGCCAGATATCAGTGCGGCAGAGGGAACCGAGGCGATTGTTCTGGCCCAGAACGAACATGCATTCCCGCCATCCCTCAGGGTCAGGGAGGCAGTTACGGCCGCACTTGATAGGGGGCATTTATACCCCGACAGTGACTGGAGTGAACTGCGCGCAGCAATTGCAGAAGTTCATCATCTCGATGCTAACAAGATTGTTTGCGCGGCAGGATCTATGGAACTGATGTCGACGCTGATGCTGGCTTACATGTCGGCAAAAGACCGCTTGCTGATGTGCGAATATGGATACCTGTTTATGCGCACTCTCGCCAGGCTGGCTGGCGCAGATGTCGATACCGCAGCGGAGCCGAATTATCGGGTAGATGTCGATGCCTTGCTGAGTGAATTACAGGCGGATACCAAAATTGTATTTATTGTTAATCCCGGAAATCCCTGCGGTAGTGTTATTCACAACGACGAAATCAGGCGTTTGCGTGCCGCGCTACCGGACGATGTGCTGTTGCTGGTTGACGAGGCTTATGCCGAGTTTGTCGATGAAGGCTTTCATGAACCGATCTTCGATCTCGTCGAACAGGGTAATACGGTGGTGACGCGTACTTTTTCCAAGATCTATGGGCTGGCCGGATTGCGCGTGGGCTGGGGATATTTTCCGGATGAGATACGTGACCAGTTGCGCAAGGTTTTAAATCCGAGCAGTGTCTCGGTGCTGTCGCAGGTTGCCGCCCGCGCGGCGATGCAGGACCAGGAGACCGCGAACCAGGCAAGAACACAAATCGCGCAACAGCGTGATTACCTGTTCACGCAGATCAGTTCACTCGGATTGACCGTGGTTCCCAGCCAGACCAATTTCATCCTGGTTGATTTTGTCAGCAGCGATAACGCGGCATCGGCGTTTGCGTTTTTACGTAACCATGGACTGGTGGTACGCCCCATGGGTGGCTATGGATTACCCGCCTGCTTGCGAATTACAATTGGTACTGGCGAGCAAATGCAGTTAACCGCGGAAACGCTCTCCGCCTGGCAGGATTTACAGCTTGGATAATCGAGAATTCAAACTGGGCGAATTCAAGATAGCGGATACCCGCCTGCGACGTATCGGAATGATCGTACCTTCGTCGAATACCAATGCGGAACCCGACTGCCTGATGCTGGCGCCTCGAGGGGTTACCATTCATACGACTCGAAGCGGGGGTTACGACGTCGAATCGGTCCCGGATTCGGAAGAAATGCGACGCTTTGCTCGCCAATCTTTAGATCCGCAGTTGCAATTACTGGTCGATGGGCGTGTGGAATTAATCGCCTACGCCTGCACCTCGGCTACATTGGCCGAAGGGCCGGAGTTTGACAAGGCGTTTTGCGACGAAATAACCGCTGTATCCGGTTTGCCTGCAGTCACCACGGCGGGTGCACTGGTTGAATCGATTCAGGATATTGGGGCAACAAAAGTGGCGTTTACTTCGCCTTATGTATACCAACTTGCCACTGAGGCGGTTGATTTTATTGAGCAATGCGGGATCGAGGTTGTAAACCAGGTCGGTTTCGAGCAGGAACTGAGCAGCCTCGAACAAAACGCGCTAACTCCTGAGGATGCCTTCCGCATGGGGTTGAAAGCAGATCATGCGGAAGCCGAGGTACTGGTGATATCGTGCACCGACTACCGTGCCGTCGAGGCGATTCCGGCGCTTGAGCAGGCGTTAAAAAAACCGGTTGTTACCAGTAACTCGGCCTTGATGTATGGCTGTCTCAAGCGACTCGAAGTCAGCATGAGTGAAATCAGTGCGGGTGGCTTTCTGTTTACTGTCAGGAACTAGTGACCCCGTTCATGGTCTAGAAACTATTCCAATAAAAAGGGCTAAATAATGATCAAGATCAAGCAACGCTGGGAGATCCCGGAATCCGAGGTAACGCCGGAGTCATTGTACCTGAGGCGACGCGAGTTCATGAAAGCGGCGGGTACCATTGGTGGCGCGCTGCTGCTGAATCCCTGGGCGGCTGCACAGGCATCGCTCGAGATCGGTGACTACAAGAAAAAGGCGATATCACTGGACGAGGAAATTACCGAAGAAGAAGATGCCACCAGTTATAACAACTTTTACGAGTTCGGCACCGGCAAGGAAGACCCGAAGAAAAATTCAAAGCAATTTAAAACTGACGACTGGAAGATCGTAGTCAGTGGGGAATGTGGAAAACCGGGTACCTTTGACCTTGAAGACATGGTCAAGCCATTTCCCGTCGAGGAACGTATTTACCGATTGCGCTGTGTCGAGGCCTGGTCGATGGTTATCCCCTGGCTCGGTATTCCACTAGGGTCGATCTTGAATACTTTTGAGCCGACTTCTAAAGCTAAATACGTCGCTTTCAAGACCCTGCATGATCCGGTACGCATGCCTGGACAGAAACGCTCGGTATTGAACTGGCCCTACCGCGAAGGTTTGACCATGGCCGAGGCGATGCATCCGTTGACGATTCTTTCGATCGGTATGTACGGCAAGACCATGCCCAATCAAAATGGCGCGCCGATCCGGCTGGTGGTACCGTGGAAATACGGCTTCAAAAGCATCAAGTCGATTGTCGGTATCGAGTTCAGCGAGGAACAACCGCTGACGTCGTGGAACATGTCTGCACCCAGGGAATACGGATTTTACTCGAACGTCAATCCCGAGGTTAACCATCCGCGCTGGTCGCAAAAGAAAGAACGCCGTATCGGTGAGATCTTCAAACGCGACACGCTGATGTTTAACGGCTACGGGGAGGAAGTTGCCGCGCTCTACGACGATCTGGACCTGACCGTCAACTTCTAACATGTGGTTCGCCGCTGCGCTCAAGTCGGTTTACGCCAAGCCGGTTGTCCACCTGCTTTGTCTGGTACCATTCAGCGCGTTGCTATGGGCAGCTTTCAACGATGGACTAGGCGCAAACCCGGTTGAAAAACTGACCCACGAGACAGGTGAATGGACCCTGCGCTTGCTGCTGATTACGCTCGGCATTAGCCCGTTACGGCAGTGGACCGGCCAGGCGGCATTTGTCCGGTTTCGTCGCATACTGGGTCTTTACACCTTCTTCTACGGCTGTTGTCATTTTTCGATCTGGTTTATCGCCGATCATTCGCTCGATTTAGCCGGAATGATCGAGGATATCGTCGAGCGCCCGTACATAACACTCGGCTTCAGCGCGCTGATGTTAATGTTGCCATTGGCGATTACCTCCAACCAGGCGATGATCCGCCGCCTCGGTAAAAAGTGGAAAACACTGCACCAACTGGTCTACCTGATCATTTCGCTTGGCATACTGCATTTTATCTGGCTGGTCAAAGCCGACTACCTCGAACCGACAATATATGCGATTATCGCATTGATA
>JARFPR010000489.1 GCA_029288195.1 Gammaproteobacteria bacterium
CCCCAGAGTTTACCGACAGGTTCGAAGGTACCCGTTACCAGGCTGCCTGCTTGCACCAGTTTTACTTCCGGGTTAGCCCCTTTTAAACGTAATTTTTTTCTAGACGGCCCCGTCACCTCTGAAATGTAGGTGCCCGTAATATCGATAACGCCGGACTCATTTGTGGGGGTTGATGCGGCTTTGGCTATGTTGACTGGTGGAGTTTGAAGTTTAGCCTGAATGAATTCGGCGACCTGGGCCTGATCGTTATTTTGTGCCAGCTTCAGCGGCGTGTCGCCGTCATAGGTGCTGGCCTCGATATCGGCACCGGCCTCGAGCAACAGTTGCGTCATTTCGAGATTGCCGTTCCAGGCGGCGTTGTGCAGCGGGGTCAGATCGTCGGGGTCGAGCACATCGACCTGCGCGCCACGTTTTAACAAAAGCTTCGCGATATCCAGGTGCCCCACGCGTACGGCGAGGTGCAGCGGTGATCCATAACCATACTTGCGCGAACCAATTTCATCGATGTAAAGACCCTTGCGGATAAGCTTGTCAACCAGCTGTATATTGTTATCCATCACGGCCTGGTGCAGATCGTAATCCTTCGCCAATACTGGACCGGCGGTGATCACCAGCATGGCCAGCATCAACAATAGTCGCTTCGCGTGTTTCAATATTACCATCTCAATTTACATCGAATTGTGTTAGTTTCGGTCCCGAACAAGGTTAAAAGTTCTTTTGCCGGACTCCCGCTTGAGCCTATCAAAGCAAATTTTTCGGCAAAAGAACTGGTGAAACTTTGATTTTTTTATGACGAAAAAATAACTTTATAAAAATCAGTAATTTAGAGGTGGACGAGAGCAACAGAATTTTGATCGACGGCTGGCATATCGACGCCAGCAGCTGCCGTATTTCGCGCGACGGCGTCGAGAAAAAGCTCGAACTGCGCAGCATGGAGCTGCTACTTTACTTTGCCGAGCACCCCGACCGTGTCGTCAACCGCGAGGAAATAGAAGAAAACGTCTGGCAAGGCAGGGTTGTCGGTTACGACGCACTGAGCAGCTCGGTGGCCAAGATTCGCAAGGCCTTCGGCGACAGCAGTAAGCAGCCCCGTATCATCGAAACCATTCCCAAGGTGGGTTATCGCCTGATCGCCAGCGTTATGGTCGAAGCGATCGAGCCCGCGTCCTTTACCAGCCAGGCAGATTCCGACCAGTTCGAACGCAAACTGACTGCGATCCTGTATGCCGACGTCGCTGAGTACAGCCGCCTGACCGGCGAGGACGAAGACCGCACACACCGGCAACTGCGGCAAAACATGAAAATCATTTCCGATGAAATCCTGCGCTTTCAGGGCAGGATTGTGCATTACGCCGGCGACGCGGTGCTGGCCGAGTTCGCCACTGCATCCGCGGCGCTGCATTGCGGCCTCGCGGCCCAACTGCATGTTGCTCAGTCCAACGAACATTTGCCCGAGAGTCAGCGCGTATTGTTCCGCATCGGTGTAAATCTGGGTGAAGTCATCGTCGACGAGCATGAAATCTACGGCGATGGGGTCAACGTGGCCGCGCGCCTGGAAAGCCTGGCCAACCCCGGGGGCGTTTTCATCTCCAGCACCGTGTTCGACTCGGTCGGGCAAAAACAGAACTTCGAATTCGAGTACCAGGGCGAGAAGACGGTCAAGAATATCCAGCGCCCAGTGCGCGCCTACTCGGTGGCATTGAAATCCGGCGCCTCGATCCCGGTGCCGGAAGCGGAACCGCGCGGCGCATCCGAACCGGGACCAACACCGGAGCCGGCACCCGTGGTAGCAACTTCAGCCGAAGCCACGAAACCGCAGTCACGTTTCAACCCGGTGCTGACGATCAGCATACTGATCGCCGTGGTCGGACTCGCAGCCGGGGGTTTCATGGGGTTCTATCCCACCAGCCCGCAGCCACCCGCGCCGGTTGAGACCCGCGTCGAGACGTTTGCACCGGATGAGTCGGCGGTTGCAATCCTGCCGTTTCGCAACAGTAGTAATGACCCGGGGCAGGCGATTTTCGCCGATGGCCTCACCGACGACCTGATTACGGACCTGGCCAAGGTCAAGGAACTGCAGGTGGTGCCACGACACTCAAGCTTCCAGTTCAAGGACAACCAGCTTCCACCGACAGAGGTCGCACGTCAGTTGAACGTTCGTTATCTCGTACTCGGCAGCGTACGGCAGAACTTCGAAGACATACGCGTCAACGTACAGTTGCTGGATGCAACCAGCGGCCAGGAAGTCTGGGCAAATCGCTTCGACGACAGGACCGATAATATTTTTCAGTTACAGGACCAGATCATCGCCGACATCCTCGACAAGCTCGGCGTGGTCAAGCAGGCAAAGACGGTATCCCGGCGCAAAACCACCAACCTCGAAGCCTATGACTATTTCCTGCGCGCCGAGCATCGACGGCTCAACCGCCGCGGCACGAAGGGCAGCGCCCGCATCGTCGAGTTTTACCAGGTCGCAATCGACCTCGACCCGAAATTTATCGCTGCGCACACGGGGCTCGCGCGTGAGGCGCTGGGCAACTGGCAACTGGGCGACCACGAAGACGAGGCTACGCAAGCTTGGCGAAAAATGGTTTACCATAACGCTGGCAAAGCGCTGGAACTGGACCCGGCCAACGATGAGGCACTGGCGATTCTCGGTTTGTTGCAGGCGCTGACCGGTTCACACGAGATCGGCATCCAGTCGGTGAAAAACGCGGTTAACATTAATCCGGCAAACCCGCAACTGCACTCGGACTTGGCGACGGTGTTGTCCTACGCCGGTGAACATGCAGCGGCGCTGGATTCGATCAACCGCGCGATCGGCCGGCATACGACTCCGCCGACTGCATACTTCGGCGAACGCGCGCGGATATATTTCTTTCTCGGCCAGTACGATCGGGCACTGGCGGATGCCGAGCGCGAGAAAAACGAAAGTGACATCAGAAACTTTTCAGTATTTATTCATGGCGCTTTGGGTAACCGGGATGTGGCACAAAAAATCGCCGACATCAGACTAAAGACACGGCCCTGGGAAAATCGTAAGTACTACACGAATCTATTCGACTATTACCGCCGATTGGAGGATATCGAACTTATACTCGAGTCCGCCGCCAAAGCAGGTATTCCCTAATCCGATGAGAGTCCGCTTTTGGCCGAAGATTGCCTCCCACCAGGGCATTGTGAGCGTCTCCTTTGGAGAAAACAGACGCTCAGGATCGATTTCTCAGCGGCGATTTCAAAAAAGCGCCTTCATTTCATACGCCGTAGAACCTGGCTACGGCCCGG
>JARFPR010000511.1 GCA_029288195.1 Gammaproteobacteria bacterium
AGGTTCTGGACGAAGATAAGCGGATATCGAAATCACTGGACTATTATCTTGCGCAAAATGACAAGCTCTTTAATGCCTTGGTCATCGAAGAGATAGAAGCCTTGAAACAGTGCCTCTATGACCAGTGGGTTACCTGTTACGATCTGAATCCGACTAATATCCTGGTTCAGCGCCTTGGCTTCGACGAGTTTCGCCTGGTTGTGATAGGTGGCATCGGCCATAACCAGTTTATTCCAATGGTTAGTTATAGCAGGATACTGGCACGTAAAAAACTAATGCGGGTCTGGAACAGACGCTATCAGCAATGGTATGCCGCCTACCCATCCTTACTCAGACGCTTGAAACCATACCTGGCCGTTTAACCCTAACAGTGTTTGCCGATTGAATTTTCCGAAGTGTCAGCAGCTCGGCAACTAACCATCATTGCCAAACTTTGACTTGAGCCAATGGTCGATCGAAAACAGTCCGCCACCGTAGAGAATACTGACCAGTAACATGGTGCCATACAGGTAATGCCATACCAGGCCGGCCCCCTTGGCCAGGGTCGCGTAGTAGGAAACTACCGCGATGATATTAATAAACGATATTGCGATTGCGGTGTAGCGGGTGCCCAACCCGACGACTAAAAAAAGCGGGAATACGAGTTCGCCAAAAGTAGCCAGGTAAGCCGCAAGTTCATAGTTTAATAGCGGAACCTGGTACTCGTATTCAAATACTGCCAGGTTTTGTTCCCAGTTGTTGATTTTCCATAATCCTGAACTGAAGAAAACCCAGGCCACATAAGCTCTGATAAATAGAAGAAACGGAGATTGCAGATTAGACAGTAAATCGTTGACTGCCCGGATTGGCATTGCTAACTTTTCAATTGACCCCATTTGTCGATTCTCCAGAATTTTTATTTACGTTTGTAGCTGGTTTGAACCGAAGCCGATAAAAAAGTTCACAATACTTGCAGTGATTATATTGCCGCTATCTTTTCCGCCTGTGTGCGCAAGCTCCCAAGCGCCGACTCGGTGTCTGCGAGTTTGCTCTTTTCCTTGTTGACCACTTCTTCCGGTGCACGTGAGACAAAGTTTTCGTTCGCCAGCTTCGCGCTGATACGCTGTGCATCCTGTTCCAGTTTCTCGATATTCTTCTGTAAACGCTGGAGTTCAGACTTCTTGTCGATGAGGCCGGCGAGCGGAATCAATAGTTGCATTTCTCCCACCAGCGAAATGGCGGATTCCGGCGCCTGGGCATCCCTCTCCAGCCAGCCAATGGATTCCAGCCTTGCCAACGACATCAAGAGTGAACGATTGGCTTCGATACTTTGACGATCCTGGTGATCCCCGTGGTGGCAGATTACCGGCAACAGCTTGCCTGGTTTTATATCCATCTCGGAGCGAATCTGGCGCACACCCATAACAAATGTCTTTACCCATTCCAGTTCAGTCAGCGCCGTGTCGTCAATCAGCGCCGGGTCAGCCTCGGGAAAAGGACGGCGCATTATTGTTTCGCCCTCGATCCATGCGAGCGGTGCGACTCGTTGCCATAGTTCTTCGGTGATGTAGGGCATGACCGGATGCAGCAGGCGCAATATGGCTTCGAGCACCGTAACCAGCGTGTGGCGCGCGGCTTTCTTTGCGGCGACCGGGTAATCATCGGAATAGAGCACCGGCTTGGATAGCTCGATATACCAGTCGCAATAGTCATTCCAGACAAATTCATACAAATCACGCGCGACGTGATCGAAACGATAATTTTCTACGTGTTTGCCAATGCCCTCACTGACCTGCTGCAGGCGGGCGATGATCCATCGATCTGCCAGTGTCGGAGTGCCCGCGGTACAGTCCTCGCCCTCTGTATTCTGCAGCACGTAGCGTGTTGCGTTCCATAGCTTGTTACAAAAATTACGGTATCCCTCGATGCGCCCCAGATCGAAACGGATATCGCGTCCGGTTGAAGCCAGCGCGGTAAAGGTAAAGCGCAGCGCATCGGTGCCATAGGCCGGAATGCCGTCAGGAAAATGTTTGCGAGTCGCCTTTTCGATGCGCGGCGCCATTTCGGGTTGCATCAGCCCTGTAGTGCGCTTCGCCAACAGGTCTTCGAGCGTAATGCCGTCGATCAAATCCAGCGGATCGAGCACATTACCCTTCGACTTTGACATCTTGTTACCCTCGGCGTCGCGCACCAGGCCGTGCATGTAAATTTCCCTGAAGGGCACTTCATCCATGAACTTGAGACCGAACATGATCATGCGTGCGACCCAGAAAAAGATGATGTCGAATCCGGTAACCAGCACGCTGGTTGGGTAAAAGGTTTTTAGCGCCGGGTCGTCACGATCGGGCCAGCCAAGCGTGCTGAATGGCCATAGCGCCGACGAAAACCAGGTATCGAGAACGTCCTCGTCCTGGGTGAGTTCGATATCGTCTGCGAGCTCGTACTTGTGGCGGACCTCGTCGATGTCGGTGGCGACATAGACGTTGCCGTAATTATCGTACCAGGCAGGAATTCGGTGGCCCCACCAGATCTGGCGTGAGATGCACCAGTCCTGGATATCTTCCATCCAGTTGTAATAGGTCTTGCTCCAGTTCTCCGGAATGAACCGAATGCGCCCGTCCTTGACAGCTTCAATAGACGGTTTCGCCAGCGGTGCAGCGCGCACGAACCATTGATCAGTCAGGTAGGGTTCGATGACGACACCGGATCGATCACCGTATGGGCGTTTATAGACGTGGTCTTCAATTTTGACCATCAGTCCTGCTTCCTCGAGGTCCTTGACGATCTTGTCGCGGGCCTCGAAGCGATCCATTCCCTGGTAAGCCGATGGCGCGTTTTCGTTCATGATTGCGTCGATGGTGAACAGGTTGATCACCTCCATCTCGTGGCGTTGGCCGACCTCGTAATCGTTGAAGTCATGCGCAGGCGTAATCTTGACGCAACCGGTACCAAACTCGGGATCTACATAGTCGTCGATGATGATCGGGATGACCCGGGTAGTCATCGGTACCTGTACTTTTTGACCGACAAAATCCTGGTAACGCTCATCATCAGCGCTGACCGCGAGTGCACCATCGGCAAGAATGGTCTCGGGTCGCGTGGTCGCGATTTCAAGATGGCTAACACCGTTGATGGGGCCATCGACCAGCGGGTAACGGACATGATACAGGAAGCCTTTTTCTTCTTCGTTGATGACCTCGATATCAGAGATGGCGGTATGCAGGACCGGATCCCAGTTTACCAGCCGCTTGCCCCTGTAAATCAGGTCGTCCTCGTAAAGCTCGATAAAAACTTTCTGTACCGCGGCCGACAGTCCTTCATCCATGGTGAAACGTTCGCGCGCCCAGTCGGGTGACGCACCCATGCGTCGCAACTGGCGCGTAATTGTGCCGCCGGATTCCGCTTTCCATTTCCACACGCGATCGGTGAATGCGTCACGACCCAGGTCATGCCGGGTCTTGCCTTCCTGTACCAATTGCCGTTCGACCACCATTTGCGTCGCGATACCGGCATGATCCGTACCCGGTTGCCACAGGGTATTGTTGCCCTTCATGCGGTGATAGCGGATCAGCGTGTCC
>JARFPR010000531.1 GCA_029288195.1 Gammaproteobacteria bacterium
GGATCGTCTTGCATGGCGGCCCGAATTGCTGCTTCCTGCTGCATGAATAGTTCCCGGTACCCCGGGCTCATACCACTATCGGTCGAAGTTACCCAGTTCTGGTACATGCCCTCGACAGTTTCGTTCTCGACCGCTATGAAAGTGTTTTTGAGTTGTTCGGCGCGAAATGGATGAAAGCCCAGCCGAGTGAGCGCTTCGCAACCGAGATCCAAAGCAGCGTGATAGGTTTCCTTAATGACGTAATCAGCGCCGGCTTGTTTCAGTTGGTAATAGTGAATCTGGTCAAAGGCACGTGCCAGAATGGCGAGATTCGGGCAGCGTTGCTTGATGTGATGTACCAGATCAACGGCACGCTCGCGATCATCAATCGCAATCACGAATAAATCGACTTCTTCGATACCCGCGGTCTCGAGTAACTCGGGACGGGTTGCATCACCGAAGTAGCTCTTGACTTCGAGCTGGCGCAGGTTATCAACTTGTTTCGCATCGTGATCGAGAACCACGGTTTCAATGCCATTTGCCACCAACAAGCGATTGACAATCTGACCAAAGCGCCCGATTCCTGCGATTAGCACACCGCCCATTTCCTCGATGTCGTCATGCACTCTTTGTGGTTGACCGGCTTCAAAGCGAGGCATCAACACCTTGTCAAAAAATATGAAAAGGGCAGGCGCAAGGAACATCGATATCGCGACTACTAGCGCGAGTAGCTCGGCTATATCAGCGGGGATCACGTTGTTCTGCAAGCTGAAGCTCAACAGTACAAAGCCAAACTCGCCTGCCTGCGCCAGCCCGAGCGTCACCAGCCAGCGAGCGCTTGACTTGATGCCAAACGATCGCGCGAGAACGTAAATGATTATCGCCTTCCCTGCTATTAGAGCCAGAGTAATTATTCCGACAAGCAGCCAGTCCTGCGCGAGCACACGGAAGTCGATTCCAGCCCCCACGGTGATGAAGAACAATCCGAGCAGTAATCCCTTGAAAGGCTCGATGTTGGTTTCCAGTTCATGACGGAACTCGCTATTAGCGAGCACTACACCAGCCAGGAAGGTACCGAGCGCCGGTGATAAGCCGACCAGGCTCATTAAAGCTGCAATACCGATGACTAGCATAAGCGCGGTTGCGGTAAACACTTCGCGCAGCCCGGAGCCTGCGACGAAACGAAACAGGGGACGACTCAGGTAAAATCCACCGAGCACGACTATAGCGATTGCACCCAGTACAACGATGGCATATAGCCAGTTAGGCAGACCAGAAACCAGGTCGAGGTGGCCATGGGTTTCAGCGGTCTGCAGTGCAATTTCACTGGCCGCCATCGCCAGTTCGGGAACTTCCAGCAGTGGTATCAGCGCCAGCATTGGAATTACTGCGATATCCTGGAATAACAATACCGAGAATGCACCGCGTCCACCCTCGGTTTTGGTCAGCCCTTTTTCGTTAAGGGTTTGCAATACAATCGCGGTCGATGAAAGTGCGAGGATCAGACCGATGGTAAGTGCAATGCGCCAGTCGATTCCAAATAACAAGCCGACGAGCATGATCGCGATAGTAGTCATGCTGACCTGCAGACCGCCAAGCCCGAGCAGCCGATTGCGCATCGTCCACAGCATTTGTGGCTCTAGCTCGAGCCCGATCAGGAACAACATCATGACCACGCCAAACTCGGCAAAATGTTGCAGGGTCGCAGTTTCTTCGCCCACCAGGCCTACTACGGGACCGATCACGACGCCTGCGATCAGGTAACCCAACACCGAACCCAGTCCGAGTCGCTTTGCCAACGGCACGGCGATGACCGCGGCGCAAAGGTAAATGAATGCCTGGATAAAATAACCGGTCATGCCTTTGCTCCGATTGCCACATTGACGCTTTCATCCAGTTTTTTAGCCTGTGCCACCCGGTTGAACAGGGTCAGGATTTTATTGTGCATGGCATCTGCT
>JARFPR010000004.1 GCA_029288195.1 Gammaproteobacteria bacterium
CAAGCTGCGCGAGACGATACTGGCGCAGGATATCGCCTGCGCGGTCTATTACCCGATTCCGCTGCATCAACAGCAAGCCTTCCACGATACTGAACAGCCGCAATTGCCGGTAACCGAATCGGTCTCGGAACGGTGTCTTTCTTTCCCGATATTTCCGGAAATGACGGCGCGGCAAATTGAGACGGTTTGCGAGGCACTACTGGCCGCTAAATGAAGCAGGCCCATGTCATGATACTCGCCGGTGAAGCTTCCGGTGATGCCCACGCAGCCGAGTTCGTAGAGGCTCTGAAACACGAACAACCGGAATTGCAATTAAGCGGTATGGGCGGTAAAGCGATGCAGAAAGCCGGTGTCGACGTGTTTTTCGATTCATCGATTATTGCCGTGGTGGGCCTGGTCGAAGTGTTGCGGCATTGGGGTGATATCAAGCGAGCCATGAATATAGTCAAACAACGGCTTGATCAAACCCGGCCCGAATTACTGATATTGGTCGACTATCCCGAGTTCAATCTGAAGATGGCCCGTCATGCTCGTGGGCTCGGGATCAGGGTCCTGTTTTATATCAGCCCCCAGGTCTGGGCCTGGCGACCGAAACGTATACACAAAATCGGCAGGCTCATCGATCATATGGCGGTGATTTTCAAATTCGAAAAGCAATACTATGAAAAAGCCGGTATTCCGGTCAGTTTTGTCGGACATCCACTCGTCGACAAGGTAAAACCGAATATCGATACCCAAAAATTCCGCAGCGACCTGGGGATCTCAGCTGACGAGAAGGTGGTTGGATTATTTCCGGGAAGTCGTCACAGCGAAATCTCTCGTTTACTACCCTTGATGTTCGCTACTGCGCGACAGATGCAGGCACGCGAACCGGAACTTAAATTCTTGCTACCCGTCGCATCCAGCCTCGATTTCGATGAGTTATCGGAGCATTCCAAAAACAGCGGACTGGAAATCATTGTTACCCGGGATGATATATATGACGCGATCTCCTGCTGCGATGCGATAGCTACCTGCTCGGGAACAGTGACACTGGAAATAGCGCTGCTCAATATACCCATGTGTATTCTCTACAAGATGTCATGGCTTTCCTATCTGATCATGAGTCGTTTGATCACCATTCCCTACATCGGCCTGGCTAATATTGTTGCTGACAAGGCGGTGGTAAAAGAATTTCTTCAGCAAGACGCAAATCCGGACGCGGTGAGTCGTGAACTGTTTGAATTACTCGAGAATCAGAAATATCGCGACCAGGTAAAACAGGGGCTCGAGCAGGTTCGCGAAAATCTTGGCGCCGGAGATGGCGCGCGCACCATGGCGAAATTGGTATTATCGTTACTGGATCCGCAAACTAGTTAGCAACTTTTTGGAGGCGTAATGGCCAGTCGAGAACATTCAGAAGGCATCACCATGAGTGGTGGCGGTCTCTATTCACTGGCGACCGTTGGCGCAAAACACGTCATCGATGCGGCCACGCCAATGGTTGTGGATGCGATCAATAGCCTTTCGCAGGAATCGATAGCGTCGGGTTTCACTTTCTCCGATATGGGAACCGCGGATGCGGGAACTTCTCTATCGATGGTGGGTGCTGCGATTGACGCGGTTTCAGTGCGCGCACCAAAAGCCCCGATTTCCGTCGTCTATTCGGATCAACCACGCAATGATTTTAACGCGCTGATTGCCAACGTCTACGGTCTGGGCCCGTTCGAGACTTACCTCGATCGACGCGACAATATCTTCCCGCTGGTTTCGGGTACCACTTTTTATAAACAGATTGTGCCTGCCGCAACGCTGGATATTGGTTTCTCGGCCACCGCGATGCATTGGCTTAGCGCCAAGGTCTGCAATATCTCCAACCATGTCCAGGCGGTGGGCGCCGAGGGCGAAGAGCTCGATGCTTTTCGTAACCAGGCGCACCGGGATTGGCGCCAGATCCTGCTGCATCGTGCGCACGAGCTAAAACCGGGCGGCAAGCTGGTGTTGATCAACTTTGCCCGCGATGAACAGGGGCGTTATCTCGGTAATACCGGTGGCGTCAATATGTTCAATCAGTTCAACCAGAACTGGCAAAGCTTTCTCGAACAGGACCGAATCACGCGCGCAGAATATGAAAATATGACCCTGCCGCAATATTACAATACGGTCGAGGAATTCAGCGCACCGCTGCAGGATCCCGATGAAGCCGTTTACCAGGCCGGTCTGCGTCTCGATCATATCGATACCCGTATTGTTAAATGTCCGTTCGCGGAATCATTCACCGAGCATGCCGACGCGGCACGTTTTTCCGAGGAATACATCCCGACCATTCGCAGCTGGAACGAAAGCATATTCTTCAACGCTTTATCCGCGGATCGTCCGCTCGATGAGCGCCGGCAAATAATCGAAGACTATTACGCTACCTATCGCGACATCGTGCGGGAAAATCCAGAAGGCCACGGCATGGACTACGTCCACGCCTACACGGTAATCTCAAAGACCTCTTAAATGTCGTCTCGCAAAACGACGCAACCGTCATCCCGCGCAACTTCGTAAATGTCATCCTGCGCAACTTCGTAAATGTCACCCTGCGCAACTTCGTAAATGTCATCCCGCGCAACTTCATAAATGTCATCCCGCGACTTGATCGCGGGATCCAGCAGAATTTGAATCAAAAGCTTAGCACTGGATACCGCGGTCAAGCCGCGGTATGACAAATTATATGCTTGCCAGGTGACGCAGAAACTCAGGAAATACTAAGTTTCGACGGGGTAGCCGGCCTTTTCCCAGTCCGGCATGCCGCTATGGCTGATGCAGATTATATGGTTCAAACCCTGAAAGTTCAGGTTGGTGGTCGAGGTCTGGGCGCGTCGACCGGAACGGCAGTAAAGATAAACCTGGTCGTATTGTTTCAACTCGTCGACATGTCCATTCTCGGTACCCATCGGAATATTGCGACTGCCTGGCACATGTCCACGTGCAAATTCCTCCGGGGTACGGTTATCCATAACCAGGGCATTTGCAGGAAGGTCCTGCCAGACCTGGTGCAAATCATTCATGTCAAAGTCGCGCAACAGGTAGCGATTCGGGTCAAAGTTGATACCGACACTCATGTTCGCCGGTACCGCCTCGTTAATTCTTTTCGGCATATCCAGGTTAAGGTTATTCATCAAATCGACGAACTCCTGGCGCGGACGATTGCCGCCAAGCCGGGGATTCCAGGCTTTTTCCTCACCGATCGTCGACGAGGTTCGACCATTATAATCGTGTGCCGGGCAGACGATCGTGTCATCACTGAGAACGAATAGTTTTTGCGTAATGCTGTCGTAGAGCATACCCGGATCACCAAACTGGAAATCGGTGCGTCCGCAACCGCGAATCAACAAGGTGTCGCCACTAAACAGCCTACCGTCACAGAAATAGCTGGTACAGCCATTGGTATGGCCGGGTGTCGAGATCGCCATTACCTGGTAGTGCCCCAGGGTTATGCTGGCGCCATCTTTCAACGGGATATCTATTGCCTCGATGCCCGAGCTTTCGCCGTAGACCAGCCTGGCACCCGTCATCTCACGCATCTTGCCAGCCGAGGTAATATGGTCCGCATGCGCATGCGTCTCAATCGCATACAATAATTCAACCCCGAGCTCATTGATAATTTGCATGTCGCGATCGAATGTTTCAAGCACCCCGTCGATGATAGCGCCCTCGCGGGTCTCGGCATCGATCAACAGGTAGGTATAGGTACAGCTTTCACGATCGAACAATTGTTTGACGGTCAGACGGGGTGTGGTCATTAAAGGTGAGCCCAGGTTTCTACAACGGCTAGTGTAATTTTTACAATTGACGATAGCAATTGGCAATGGCAAGGTGGGTCGGTTCGGGCAATAATTCGCAAAATGAATCCTGACGAAATAATAAAACAGCTAAAACTGGAATCAGACCTGGTCGCCATTGCCCTCGTCGTGCTTGCGATCGTCCTTGTTTTGCTGGTAAATCGAAAACGGTTACTGGTAAAAATCCGCGAATGGCGTATTCAGCGAAGCCTGAAGCAGATTGGTTGTGAGCAAATTCGCAACCTGGTCTGTTCCGATGGACTGGATGGCTACTTTAAACTTGATCGCCTGGCTTTAACTCCGGATGCGATCGTGCTGATCTCCTACAAAATCTTTGGCGGCAATATTTATTGCGCCGAACATATTTCGGAATGGACTCAGCTGGTGGGGCAGAAAAGCTACAAGTTTGAAAACCCTTTGTTTGAGCTGGAAAACCAGCTTACCGCGTTAAGATTGTTAACCGGTAGCGCTCAACTGGAAGGATTCCTGTTCTTCAATAACAGCGCGGAATTTCCCAAGGGTCACCCGGACCGCGTGCTGCAACCGGCAAGTATCCCCGAGCGATTTAATGCCGCGAATTGTGACAACGTCAAGCCCGAAATTGCCGCTGCCTGGGAGTTGCTTAAAACTCATCAGAAACAAATCTCACCCGCCGACCCTGCCAGTGTAAAAACTTGAAATGTCGATCTAGAAAGCCCAGAATGACCGCGTTGTATTGAGGGAGCCGGCTTTTAAGGTTTCCGACTACCATAATAAATATCAATCTTAAAGACCAAAATAACGGAGAGAATCTGAAATGAAACGTCGTGACGTATTAAAAGGTGGCGTTGCCGCCGCACTCGCAACCGGAGCAACCGCGGTATCGGCACCAGCAATCGCTGCCAAGCGTGTCGAGATTACCATGGTATCAACCTGGCCACGAGATTTCCCCGGGCTCGGAACAGGTGCGCAACGCTTTGCCGAACGTTTAACCGCAATGACCGATGGACGCATCAAGGTTAACTATTTCGCTGCTGGCGAGCGCGTCAAGGCATTCGACTCTTTCGATGAAGTCGCTTCTGGCAATGCGCAAATGTACCATGGTGCCGACTATTACTGGAAAGGAAAGCACCCGGGACTGGCTTATTTTACCGCGGTGCCCTTCGGTATGACCTACACCGAAATCAATGCGTGGATGCAATTTGGTGGTGGTCAGGAACTGTACGATGAGCTCACTGCAGATTTCGGTCTTAAAAGCCTTCCGTGTGGAAATACCGGGGTACAGATGGGGGGCTGGTTTCGCAAGGAGATGCGTTCTGCTTCTGACTTCAAGGGCCTGAAGATGCGTATGCCCGGTCTCGGTGGCGATGTCATCGCCAAACTAGGCGCATCACCAGTATCTCTACCTGGTGGGCAAATCTATGAAAATCTGGTTTCGGGTGCGATTGATGCAACTGAATGGGTGGGTCCGTGGAATGACAGTTTCATGAAGTTCTATGAAGCCGCCAAGTTTTACTATTACCCGGGCATGCATGAGCCAGCAGCTCAACTTTCAATCGGTATCAACAAAAAGTTCTGGGATGGCCTGAGTAAGTCGGACCAGATGATCATCACCGCTGCATCCGAAATGGAAAACTCGATCATGATGTCGGAATACAATGCCAAGAACGGCGCGTCGCTGGCTAGCCTTATTTCTGATCAGGGTGTCAAACTGAAAAGCTTTAGCGACGATATCTACGACAGCTTCGGTGATGCCGCGGCAGAGGTTTTCGAAGAAGTACAACAGCACAGCGCAATGGCGAAGAAAATACACCAAAGCTTCCTCAAGTCGCGTAACGAGGTAGGTGCCTGGGCCAAGATTTCAGACCAGGCTTACGTCGCGCAACGTAACCGCGTACTCGGGCTCTAGTTCTGAGCAAACTATAAACAACAAACGGAGTCCACGGACTCCGTTTGCTTTTATCTCTGTGTTAACTGCTCAATGATAAAAAATAACGTCCCATTGATCATGCGCGGGCTCGCCTACGTCATGGTCAGTACGTTGTTTCTTTATCTCATCAATAATTACCTGGTGTACTGGCAGGACATGCCGGGCAGCTACAACCTGGCTTTACATTATGGCTGGCTGGGACTCGAACCTGATGAATTGAGCGGTGAGCAAGTCAGACAGGCCTGGGGCCAGGTTATTGTTTACCTGCTGATATTGTTGGCCAGCGTGGCATACGTTATTCAATCGCGCCCACGAACCCTCGAGCAGGACAGCCTGCGCTTCGCAAGATTATCCGCGTACATCATTCGTTTCGCCTTCTGGTCGGTAACATTAATCGGCATGATTGATATGATCATTTCGTTTCTTCGCGTTGAGAATTTGCTCGAGTATGTCGCGGGCGAATGGCTTACCCAGCAACTGGGGCGTCCTATATTTCGAGGTACTTACGTACATTACCCGCTACTGGTGTTGTCGCTATTCATGGCTGCCTGGCTGCGCCAGATCAGTTTTTCCTGGCTGGCCCTGTATTGCGTACTGGCGGAGTTCCTGATCGTCATCACGCGCTTTGTCTTTTCTTACGAACAAGCCTACATGGGTGACGTCGTACGCTTCTGGTATGCGGCACTTTTCCTGTTTGCCAGTGCACATACGCTGGTCGAGGAGGGGCATGTCCGCGTTGACGTGCTTTACACCGGATTCAGGCGCCGCAAAAAAGCGCTGTTCGATGCGATCGGCTGTGTTTTTCTCGGTATACCGATTTGCTGGGTCATCCTGATGCATGGCATGGGTGGTCGCGGCAACAGTATCAATAGTCCTCTGTTGACTTTCGAAGTTTCGCAAAGTGGCTACGGCATGTATGTGAAATATATCATGGCCGGCTTTTTAATCATTTTCTCAGTTACGATGCTAATCCAGTTTGTCAGTTTCCTGCTTTATAACATCGGACAGTTACTCGACCGCGGCGAGCATGAAGAGCACCTGACTTATCAGCAGTTAGTTACAGGTAATAAAAATGCCGCTTCAGGGGGTCACTAAGCGTGGAGCTGTATTTCCTCGTATTGCTGATCGCAATTATGGTATTCGCGTTAACCTCGGGTTATCCGGTTGCCTTTGCGTTACCGGGTTCGGCGATCGCCACGATAGCGATCGCGGCATTTTGCGGCTGGATTTTTGAAGGCAACGTTGACGCCTATTTCGTTCTCGGTGGGCCCAATCAATGGCTTAGTGCCGGCGTTACCAATTATCGCAGCCTGTACTGGGAAGTAGAACGCGATACGCTGATCGCGATTCCTTTGTTCATCTTTATGGGAATCATGTTGCAACGCTCACGCATTGCCGAAGATTTACTGGTTGCCATGGCGCAGTTGTTTGGGCCGATTCCCGGTGGTCTTGGAATCTCGGTCGTGTTCGTTGGCGCATTGCTGGCCGCGACTACCGGCATCGTCGGCGCAACGGTTATCGCCATGGGCCTGATTTCACTGCCGGCCATGCTACGCAACAACTATTCGAAATCCCTCGCCTGCGGAACCATATGCGCATCCGGCACGCTGGGGCAGATTATTCCGCCATCGATCGTGCTGATCATTCTTGCCGACCAGTTATCGAGTGCAGCGGATCAGGCAGCAACCGCTCGTAAATCCGAGTACAAGGAAGCCACCGGCGAATTTTCGATGCCGGGAGATTTCGATGTCGTTAGCGCGAGTGCCGGCGATATGTTCATGGGCGCTTTTATCCCGGGTATGATTCTGGTCGGACTCTACATGCTGTACATACTGGTTTCAGCCCTGATCAAACCCGAAAATGCCCCGCCGGTACCTTTCGAAGGAAAGTACGATTACAAGTTTATCCTCAAGGTATTACTAGCATTGGTACCGCCACTAACGCTGATTTTCATCGTCCTGGGTTCCATCATTCTCGGGGTTGCCACGGTAAACCAGGCCGGCGCTATCGGCGCT
>JARFPR010000207.1 GCA_029288195.1 Gammaproteobacteria bacterium
TAATATCCCGATCATCCATTATTCGGTCGAGTGGTGGCATTCGCTGCACCAGGGACCGACGGTGACCAAGTTCGACAAACCGTCGATTCACTGGAGCATGCTGCTGCCGTTGCTGTTGATGGCGATGGCGTTCCAGGTTTACTATGTGTTGACATTGTTTCAGAAGTGCCGCGTGGAGTTGTTGCGGCGCGAACGCAACAGCAAGTGGGTCGAGGAACTTTAATTGGCAGAATTTCTCCAAATGGGTGGATATGCGGTTTTTGTTTGGCCCAGCTATGCCCTGGTCGCATTGGTGCTATGGCTAAACTGGTATCTGCCGCGCAAGCAACACGAGAAAGAAATACGCCAACTGCGGCGGCGTCAAAAGGAAGAACGGAAATGACACCTGCAAGAAAGAAAAGACTCGGCCTGATCCTGCTAATGGTTGCGGGCGTGGCCGTTGGCGTCGGGCTCGTGCTCAAGTCGCTGGATCAAAACATCATGTTTTTCTTTACCCCGACCGAGGTCATGTCGGGCAAGGCACCGCAGAACAAGCTGTTTCGCATGGGTGGCATGGTGGTCGAAGGCAGCGTCGACCGTCCCGGTGACGGTCTCACCGTGAAGTTCGATTTAACTGATAACGAGCAGCGCGTAACGGTAAGTTACGCCGGCATACTTCCGGACCTGTTTCGCGAGGGGCAGGGCATCATCGCCAATGGCAAGCTGAATGACTCCGGTGAGTTCGTGGCCGAGGAAGTATTGGCAAAACACGATGAAAATTATATGCCGCCCGAGCTTGCCGAGATGCACTCCGAGCAGGAAAACGCGCAGTGATTCCCGAAATTGGTCAGTTCGCGCTGATTGTTGCGCTCAGCATTGCCGTAATCCAGACTCTGGTACCGATGGCCGGCGCCAGTCTCGGTGTGCAGCGCTGGATTGCGCTGGCAAAGCCCGCCGCCCTGGGCCAGCTTTTATTTGTCGGAATATCCTATGCCTGTTTGACCTGGGCTTTTCTGAGCCATGATTTTTCAGTCCTCTACGTGGCCAAGAATTCGAACAGCGCACTACCGCTGATTTATCGAATTTCCGGTGTCTGGGGCTCCCATGAAGGCTCGCTGTTGTTGTGGGCCCTGGTGCTTGCGCTGTGGACCGGCGCGGTAGCGGTATTTACGCCGAATGTACCGAGCGCGATGCGGGCGCGGGTACTGGCGGTGCTGGGATTTGTGAGCTGCGGATTTTTATTGTTTATTATCATTACCTCGAACCCTTTTGAACGCCTGTTCCCGGCGGCGGCCGAGGGCGGTGATTTAAACCCGTTGTTGCAGGATATCGGTCTTGCGATTCATCCCCCCATGCTTTATCTCGGCTATGTCGGATTTTCAGTCGCGTTTGCATTTTCAATCGCCGCGCTGATTTCGGGCCAGGTCGATTCGGCCTGGGCACGCTGGGCGCGCCCGTGGACCAATATCGCCTGGTTGTTTTTAACCCTCGGCATTGCACTCGGCAGCTGGTGGGCCTACTACGAACTCGGCTGGGGCGGCTGGTGGTTCTGGGATCCGGTTGAAAACGCGTCTTTCATGCCCTGGTTAGTCGGAACCGCGTTAATGCATTCTCTTGCGATTACGGAGAAGCGCGGCACGTTCAAAGCCTGGACAGCGTTACTGGCGATCTTCGCGTTTGCGCTGAGTCTGCTGGGTACTTTCCTGGTGCGCTCCGGTGTACTGACCTCGGTACACGCCTTTGCCAGCGACCCGGAACGCGGGGTATTCATTCTGGGCTTCCTGGTGCTGGTGGTTGGCGGTTCGTTAACCCTCTACGCCTGGCGTGCGCCGTTACTCAAAAGTGCAGCCCAAACTAAATTGCTGTCTCGCGACGGCGCGTTATTACTGAACAATGCTTTTCTCGCGGTAGTAACCAGCGCAATACTGCTCGGCACGCTATACCCGATTGCGATCGATGCCATGGGCGGCAAGATCTCGGTCGGCCCACCTTATTTCAACCTGATGTTTATATCGCTGACCGCGCCGCTGGGCGTATTGATGGGTATCGGAATGCTGATTCGCTGGAAGAGCGACAGTCTCGGGCGCCTGGTATCTAAACTTAAGATCCCCGCATTGGTTGTGCTGGTCCTGGCCTTGCTGCTTAGCCTGTCGCTACCGCAATGGATGTGGGGTGCCTACCTCGGGATCGGGATGGCGCTATGGATCGCGGTCACGGCCGCTATTGCGATCTACGAACGATTTCACCATCGTGCCTTGCTTTCCACGCTGCGTTCGACGCCGGCTGGCTTTTACGGCATGTTACTCGGGCATCTGGGGATCGGGGTATTCATTATCGGCGTAACGCTGACCAGCCTGTATACCCAGGAAAAGGATTTGCGAATGGCTCCGGGCGATACCTACTCGGTGGCGGATTATGAATTCACTTTTCATGGTGTGCGCGATTTCAATGTCGATAACTATGTTGCGACCCGCGGTGGTTTCACAGTGCGCTCCGAATCCGGCGACTTCAAGGTCGACCTGTTTCCTGAAAAACGCATCTACCCCGTGCAGACGATGCCAATGACCGAGGCAGCGATCGATGCCGGACTTGCACGGGATTTATTTATCGCCCTGGGCGAGCCACTCGATAATGAAGGCGCCTGGGCAGTACGAATTTATTACAAGCCTTTTATCCGCTGGATCTGGTTAGGCGCAATCATTATGGCAGTTGGTGGCCTGTTTGCCGCGAGCGATCGACGCTACCGGCGCCTTGCTCGCAGCAAGGCGGTCGCGGCCGACGGCGCGGAGCAACTTTCATGATCCGTTTCGCGCTGCCGCTTGCGGTGTTCGTGCTGATGGTTGGACTACTCTGGCGCGGCCTGTATCTGAAACCCAAAGAAGTGCCGTCGCCGCTGATCGACAAAGCGGCGCCGGAATTCTCGTTGGCGATGCTGGACGACCCGTCGCGGCAACTTTCCACGGCAGATATGTCCGGCCAGGTCTGGGTGCTCAATGTATGGGCCTCGTGGTGTGTTTCCTGCCGCGCCGAGCACGAAGTCATTAGCGCACTCGCCGCGCGGAACCTGGTCACCGTGGTCGGACTCAATTACAAGGACGATCCCGTGGATGCTGCCCGCTGGTTAAAACAGTTTGGTAATCCCTATGCCACCAGCGTGATCGACCGTGATGGACGGGTCGGCATCGACTGGGGCGTTTACGGGGTTCCGGAAACCTTTGTCATCGGCGCCGACGGAATGATCAAGTACAAGCATATCGGCCCGGTTACGCATGAGTCACTGGAACAGAAAATCATGCCGGTGCTCAGGG
>JARFPR010000301.1 GCA_029288195.1 Gammaproteobacteria bacterium
GCGACCCCTAACCTGCGCGAAAACAACGTCAGCGTCATCGACATGGAAAGCTGGGAGACGATCAAGCATATCGAAACCCTGGGACCCGGGTTTTTCATGCGCAGCCATGAAAATACACCCTATGCCTGGGTCGATGTCTTCTTCGGTCCCAACCGGGACGCGATGCACGTCATCGACAAACGCAGCCTCGAAATCGTCAAAACCCTGCGCCCGGTCCCCGGCAAGACCGCGGCCCACATCGAATTCACCCGTGACGGCAAATACGCACTGCTCAGTATCTGGGATCCGGATGGTGCCATAATTGTTTACGACGCGACTACGCTCGAGGAAGTGAAACGATTGCCGATGAACAAGCCCTCCGGTAAATACAACGTGTACAATAAAATCACCCGCTCCGAAGGCACCAGTCACTAATCTCATGCAATCACGCCATTCGATGTGCTGCTCATAATGACCCTTGATGAGATAATTCCCTACCTGCCACATTTTCAGGCGTTGCTCAATACCACGGCGACAGTACTGCTAGCATCCGGTTATTACTTCATCCGTAATGCCAGGCGTAACCTGCATCGCAACTGCATGGCAACTGCGCTGGTGATCTCGAGCGTGTTCATGATCTCCTACCTGACCTATCACGCCCACGTCGGCTACATGCCATTCGCCGGGCAAGGAATCATTCGGCCGTTTTATTTCACCCTGCTGGCGTCGCACGTGATTCTTGCCGCGGTCATCGTGCCGCTGGTATTAACCACGGTTTTTTTCGCCATTAAAGCTGACTTCAACAGGCATCCTCGTTTCGCGCGTTGGACCCTGCCATTGTGGTTTTTCGTGTCGGTTTCCGGGGTCGTGATTTACCTCCTCGGGTTCCACGTTTACCCCCCCGAAATGTAGCCGTGGAATAACGATGCAATATGTTTATTACACCATTGCCGCAATCGTTCTTTACTTTTTATCCGACTGGATACTGGTCATGATCGAAAACAAACGCGGCAAGCAGTTCGAGCAACAGCGTTCGCTCGTGTTCCTGGTTATTATCATGGTACTCGCGGTGGGCACCTTCAAAGCGATCGAGCTGTTGGTAAATCCCTAGGCTCTCGTGGTTGTTTCGTTACAGGATTCCGCTACGTCGGAATCTTATAACCCTGGCACGAATGATTGCTTGGCTTTACCCCGGAACCTGTTAGTTTATCAACCTGCACGACAATCAAAGTCCGGTAATGCCCGAAGCACAAGCTGCAACCGTAAGTCGCCGCCAGGCGATCGTCGCCTTTTCCCTGGGCACGCTGTTCTTTGGCTATGCTTTTGTGCAGCGCGTATCGCCCAGCGTTATGACCAGCGAGTTAATGAGTGACTTCGCGGTGGGTGGCGCGGCATTAGGCTCGCTGTCGGCGTTTTACTTTTATGCCTACGCCTCGATCCAGCTGCCGGTGGGTATGCTGACCGATCATTTTGGGCCGCGCAAACTGATGAGCTTCGCGGCGGCACTCTGTGCCCTCGCCTCGATCGGATTTGCGTTCAGCGATTCGTTGCTCACCGCTTCGCTGGGTCGCGCCCTGATCGGCGGCACCGTCGCATTTGGTTTTGTCGGCACGCTTGCCATTGCAGGATACTGGTTCAAACCCGCGCAATATGCGCTGCTGGCAGGACTGTTACAGACGGTGGGTATGAGTGGCGCTATTTTCGGGCAGGCGCCGTTACGCCAGATGGTCGAATCCCTGGGCTGGCGAGGCACGATCCTGGTGCTGGCACTGGTAGCCCTGGTAATCGCGGTACTGTTGTTCTGGCTGGTTCCGCTGCGCTCAAGCGAACAAAAGCAGCACCGTACTCAGCATGGAATTATAAAGGGATTGAAGGCGGTTACGACTAATCCACAAACCTGGATCTGTTCGATAATCGGATTCGGTATGGCATCAGCTATGCTCGCTTTCGGTGGCCTCTGGGGTGTGCCCTGGCTGAACAACGTGCATGGTTATACGACTACCGAAGCGGCCGCCGTGACCTCGATGCTGTTTGTTGGCTGGGCCATATTCTCGCCCCTTTGCGGATGGGCTTCGGACCGCATGGGGCGCCGCAATATCATTTTGTTGGCAGGCTCGATAACTGCCCTGGCTGCACTGACCTCCCTGATTTTCTATACCCCGGTTAACACGCCGTTACTGATGCTGCTGATCTTTGTCATGGGAGCAAGTGGCAGCGCGATGACGGTTTGTTTCGGCTCGGTCAAGGAACTGAATGACGTGAATTACAGCAGCACCTCGCTCGGTCTGATGAATATGTGTATTGTCGGCTCCGGCGCCGTAATGCAGCCTCTGATCGGCTGGCTGCTCGATCTCAACTGGAACGGTGAAATGCTGGATGGGGCTCGCGTTTACTCGGCCGGCAACTACACGGTGGCCCTTGCCAGTTTACTGGTAACTAATCTAATCGCTTTTATCGCCGCACTGTTTCTGCGCGAGACGCATTGCCGTCAGCTTGCCTAGCCATTCTCGACCCTAGAGGTACTAGTTACTTAGACCCCCGACCACAAAGCCCTGCTCGTTGTCGAAACCCACCAACAGGATCTGGGCCGGATCGATACTAACCTGTCTTTCAAAGCGGTGATTGAAACCTTCAACACGCACGCTGTCGTTCATCTGCAAGCTTAAGCGATGTGTTCCGGCGGGGATTTTAGCGCTGTAAAACACATCGACCCCGCCATCCTCGTACAGGCCCGCGGGTTGCAATAACGCGCTGAAGAACGGCTCACCGTCGAGCATGGCCTTGATCATGACCGGAGAGCGCTCGCGTGAACAGTCGTCGATTTTTCGCATATTAGGTGCCAGCTGGTTCAATTCCTCCTGGCTCAGCATGCGGCAGGGCTGGCGCAATTCGCCGGCGTGGGCAAACGCAATCGTAATCCTGGCCTCGTCGTCAGCGATGAGGCTCACCGACGGTGAACTCGCAAAATACCAGATCAACGCCATGAACACGCTGTAGTTGATCGCCTGCAGCAGGAATCGAAGCGGTTTGTTCGTGATGTGGGCCATGAAGTATCTTCCTCAGTCGTTCTCGACTGCTACAGCCTCGGCTTCCTGGTCCAGTGATTGCAGATACTTGCGAAAATCATCCAGGTCTTCATCGATATCGTGCTTGTCAGGCTCGGCAGCACCATGCATGCGAATTCGGTCGCGCTCGGCCCTACCCCGCAGGCTTGGCTTGCGCTCGCCGTCAAAGCGCATCCTGGTCCAGCGATTACCGAAGCGGAAATAACAGTCATTGTGCCGGCAACCGGTCACCATGACGCCATCGGCACCTTGTTTGAGTGCATACTCAACCAGCGTCGGTGGCAGCATGCCGCTGCAGATCAATTTTATGCCGCGGGTATCATCACAATCCAGGCGCTTGACGTTCAACCCGTGTTCACAGCCGAAAACGATAAGCTTCAGATCCCCTGTTATTGTGTCGATGGTTTCGCGGGTCAGCCGGCGCATTTCGTCGACCGGCAACTGCGGCATATCGATACCCGTCTTTAATTCTCCGCGTGGCGTTCGAAACGGATTGGAAGCCGGGCAGGAGCCGGCACAAATCCCGCAGGCGCCACAAAGCGCGGGATTGACTACCACTTCATGCTCGTAGCGAGCACCATCGGTACGCGCTTGCACCGAGATCGCGTCGAATGGACAGTCGTCGAAGCAAAGCCCACAACCGTTACAGTGATCGAGATCGACAACCGCCTTGGGACCATCTTTTTTCGGCAGCAACCATGGCAGCATCATCAGCAGCAGGGTCACGCTCGTGGTCAAAATCCAGACCTGTCCGGCCGGCCAGATTTCGAGCAGCGGGTAAACGTTCAGGTAAAACCAGTCGATGTGAATTTCCCGGGGCACTACGGCCAGGTTGGCAGGCGCATGGCTCATCGCTGGTGCATACAGCGACAATGCCAGCAGGGCAAAGAAGGTACCTGCGGCAAGTCCCCGCGGAGGATTGATATTGACATTGGATAAGCGTTTCACATGCAGCCATAACATGAACAGCAATATCAGTGGCTGACCCAGCAGATGCAGAAACTCGATCAGAATAAAGAATCGATCGGTCATGCCTCCCGATACGAAATTGCGCGTCATCGCCCCGGAAAACATCGGTAACGAATCCATTAACTGCGCCGACCCGACCGCGATATACTGCGCCATTTCATCCCAAACCAGCCAGTAGCCGGTGATGCCAAGCGTTACCACCACCCACAGGTTGGGTATTCCGGTCACCCATGAAAACCAGCGAAATCCGCGGTAACGTCCCGACGCAAATTCCTTGAACATGTGCAGCAGGACCGTGATGATTACCGCGTCCGAGGCATAGCGATGCAGGCTGCGCATGATGCCCGCCGCATACCATTGGTCATGGGTTATGTATTCGACCGAGGCATGTGCCCCGTCGATACTGCCGTGAAACGGAATGAAAAGATAAATTCCGCTAACCAGTATTATCCAGAACAGGAAGAACGAAAGGGTACCGAGATGGTACAACGGATTCCACTCGGTGCCGAAGGAAATGTTGAACCATGACTCAAGCGCGAGATAGACTCGCTTAAGCGGATTGATTATCACCTGTTCGAATTCTCGTAATAAAAAAAATCAAGTT
>JARFPR010000308.1 GCA_029288195.1 Gammaproteobacteria bacterium
CTGGTCAGGTTTACGCGAATCGAGGCTTCGATTTGCGTAATCGAAAATTGCTCGATAGAGCCGAAGTGACCCTGGCCGGCGGCATGTACAAAGCAGTTAACTTCGCGGGATTCCAGTAATTCACCGATCTTCGACTCGAGGATCCGGGAATTACTGGAATCCAGCAGGATCGATTGTTTTATCCATGCCGCCGGCCAGGGTCATTTCGGCTCTATCGAGCAATTTTCGATTACGCAAATTGAAGCCTCGATTCGCGTAAACCTGACCAGCGCAATGGTGATATGTCGCAGCCTGGTGCCGATATTTCGGCGCCAGGGCGAAGGTCGTCTTATTTTCATTGGTTCCGAATCGGCGCTTCGGGCGGGTAAAAAAGGGGCACTCTACAGTGCTGCCAAGTACGGGCTACGCGGCTTTTGCCAGGCGCTGCGCGAGGACTGTGGTAGCGATGGCATCCAGGTTAGCCTGGTGAACCCGGGCATGGTGCGCAGCCCCTTTTTTGACGACCTTTCATTCGAACCAGGACCCGAATCGATGAACGCGATCGAAGTGGCAGATGTTGCCGATGTTGTCTGGCAGATAATGCAATCCAGTCACGATATCGTCATCGATGAAGTTAATCTTTCACCGCGTGTAAAATCGATTAACCACGGTAAAAAAAATCGTTCGTAGAAACGCTAACTTATCTCAGCCGCGGACTAGTCGGCACTGGTTAATGTATCAATAACACCTACAATCGCTTCGCATTTTTGCGCATCCAGCGCATCCTGATGGGGCGCCGCGAATGTACCCGCATCGTTGTCGAAATACTGCCCCGATGCCGTTGCAAATTCATCCGATAGCGCCGCGCGAGTCAGGATTTCCGCGCCGATACCGAGGTCATTGCCGGCCACGCCGAAGCCTTCTTTCACCATCTTGCTCGCGAGCATCGAGCCGGGATTCACGGCGATGATTGCCGGCCCGTTATCGCCCAGCGCAAGCGCCATGGTGCGCGACCACATGGTTATCGCCAATTTGCTTTGCGCATAAGCAGAGAAGTCGTCGGCTATCCTGACCTGTCCGGTCATTGCCTGCGGATCAACTGGAGCCTGGGCGGCGGAAGACAGATTGACCACGCGACCTGATGCGGGAATCAGTGGCAGCAGGCGCTGCGTCAGCAGGTAGGGCGCGAGCGTATTGACGGCGAAACGGACATCGAGCCCGTCCGGCGTAACCGGATCGGGGGTACGAAAAATCCCGGCATTGTTGATCAGCACGTCAAGTCTGTCGTGTCGTTCGATCACCGCTTTAGCCAGCGCTTCGACATCTTCCATTCGCGACAAGTCGGCGACATAGCTTTCAACGCGGCCATCGTCGGCCAGCTGAGAAAGTGATTTCTCCGCGGCTTCCAGTTTTGCCCGATTGCGTCCGTGCAGCAGAACATGGTGACCCTGCGACACCAGCATCTCGGCCGTTGCCAGCCCGATGCCGTCGGTAGAACCGGTAATCAGAATAATTTTTTGCATGTTCCTGTCTCTCTCACTCGGTAAAATCTGGCCCTGAAAAATTAGGTAAAACCTCGTCGGCCATACGTTGCAACGTTGTCTCGATCTCCGCCTGGTTAAAGCGCAGGTTCAGCGCAACGGGGTTGACGCCGATGTCCTGCAGCAAGCCCTACTGGGACCAGTAATCAAGGATAAGCCGCCAACCCCTTTTGTACCCCCTCTCTTTGCATGATTGCCTTTGCCCAGCGCAGCACATGCGTGTAAGAGGCCGTGTCCAGAAACTCTTCGGCGTCGTAGACGTCGCCCATGGCCAGGCGACCGTACCAGGACCAGATCGCGATGTCGGCAATCGAATAGCCACTGGCACACATGTGTTCACGCTCTGCCAGGTGGCGGTCCAGCACGTCCAGTTGTCGCTTGGTTTCCATGGCGTAGCGGTTGATCGGATATTTCATCGGGTAAGGTGCGTAGCGGTAGAAATGACCGAAGCCGCCGCCGAGGAAAGATGCACTACTCTCCTGCCAGAACAGCCAGGAAAGGCATTCTGTGCGGTTCGTCACGTCCCCGGGCAGCAGGGCATCGTACTTCTCAGCCAGGTAGAACAGAATCGCGCAGGATTCGAACACGGATTGCGCGGGTGATTTGGACCGGTCGAGCAATACCGGGATTTTCGAGTTCGGGTTGAGCTTGACGAAATCGGAACCGAATTGCTCGCCCTTGCCGATCTTGATGATGTGCAGGTCGTAGGCGGCATCGGCCTTGCCCATCGCCAGCAGTTCTTCCAGCATCACCGCGATCTTGACGCCGTTTGGCGTGCCCAGCGAGTAAAGCTGCAAGGGTGCGTCGCCCACCGGCAACACTTTTTCATGGGTTGGGCCGGCGATCGGGCGGTTGACGCCGGCCCACTTGCCACCAGATTCCTCGTCCCAGGCCCAGACTTTTGGCGGGGTGTAGTCGATTTCGTTCATTTTTTGCTCTCAGTGCAATTC
>JARFPR010000319.1 GCA_029288195.1 Gammaproteobacteria bacterium
CGGAGCTGGCCGAGATCAATCGGCTGGCGCAGGACAACCAGGCACAGCTGGCACATGTTTCCCGCCTCTACACCATGGGCGAGATGGCTTCCGGGATCGCGCATGAACTCAACCAGCCGCTGACCGCGATACAGAACTACAGTAGCGGTAGCCTGCGCCTGCTGCATAAGCGGGGTAATGGGGATACCGAGTTGCACGAGGCTATCGTCAACATCGGTAACGATGCACGCCGGGCCGCGGACATCATTAAGGGTCTGCGCGAGTTCATCCAACGTGGCGAGCACAAACACGAGCATTTTAATCTGTGCAACTGTATCGATTCCGCGGTTGAGCTGCTGCACCCCCGCCTGGATCAGTACGACATCGAGGTCAGGCTTAACTGTGCCAACGATGTTACCGATATCGTCGCTGACCGGGTGCAGATCGAGCAGGTCGTCGTTAACCTGCTGGTCAACGCCGTCGACGCCCTCGGGGCCGTCGACCAGCCGGCAAAGGAAATCGGGATCGACGTTGCCAACACCGGTTCCGGTGCGATAGCCGTGGCGGTGAGCGATAACGGCGCGGGATTGCCTGCGGAGGTGATAGAACACCTGTTCGATCCGTTTTTTACAACCAAGTCCGAGGGCATGGGTATGGGGCTTTCGATCAGTCGCTCGATCGTCGAAGCGCACGGCGGTACGATCGAATACCTGGTCGACGAGGATCAACGTCCGACCTTCCGCTTCACGCTGCCAATAACATGAGAGCGGAAGATCAAAACGAGGTAGTTTACGTGGTCGATGACGACCCTTCCGCGCGCGAATCCCTGTGCTGGTTGCTGGGCACCGAGGGTATCGCGTCACAGGCTTTCGCCTCGGCCCAGGCGTTTCTAGAATACTGGAGTAGCGACTGTAACGGCTGCATTATGGTCGATATTCGCATGCCCGGTAAAAGCGGACTGCAGCTCCAGGAAGAACTCAATGCCAGACATAACCTGATGCCCGTTATCGTCTTGACCGGCCATGCCGATGTTCCGGTTGCGATCAGGGCCATGAAACAGGGGGCTTACGATTTCCTCGAAAAGCCTTATGCCGACGAGGAATTACTGACCTGTGTCAAAACTGCGCTCGAGCTGGGTCGTGAAATCAGTGATGCCGAGAGTGAGAAAGCCAGGGTGGCTGGGGCGCTGGAAAATCTCACCGAGCGTGAACGTGAAGTCATGTGCCTGGTGGTTGAAGGCAATACCAACAAAGCCGTGGCGGCTCGGCTTGGAATCTCCGAAAAGACCGTGGAAATACATCGCGCCCGGGTTATGGAAAAGACCGCGGCCAGGTCGCTGTCTGAACTGGTCCGTATCTGCCTGATATTAAAGGATAAACTTTGAACTTCGTGACATAGGGGTATTCCCTAATTATAATTTTTTGGTGGTTGGCATAAGCTTGAGTGAGTTCTAACGTGTCGAACGAGGAGGAAATATGAAAGCGATTACAAAACTGGTGATAGCGACGCTGCTGGTTTCCAGCTACTGGGTGGCAGGTCAAGCGGTAGCCGGAGAGGGTTATGGTAAGCAAAAAGTTGTCTATCACATCAATTATGATAATCCAAAGCAGCAGGCAGGGGCATTGCGCAACATCCAGAACCATATCAATGCCGTAGGTGCTGAAAATCTTGATCTCAAGGTTGTACTGCATGGTAACGGGCTGGCACTGTTGCTGGAGCCTGATGCGCTGGACAAGTTGAAAAAGTTCAAGCATGCCAACGCCGATGACAAGATGACCGCGAAAGTGACTGACCTAAAGGGGCAAGGTGTTGATTTTCACGTCTGTGCCAATACGGTACGAGGCCGCAAGGTGGACGTGGAATCCGATCTTTATGACGTGTCCAGTGAAGATATAGTACCCAGTGGCGTGGCCGAGGTAGCCAAGCTACAGGCCATGGGATACTCGTATATAAAGCCCTAAATTAATTAGTCATCTGCTTTATCCAACACCTGGTGAGTTGAGTTGTCGACTCACCAGGCTTTGATATATCAACGGGTTTTCCTTCTTGTATCGAGGATGGTTAGAGGAACATCTCCCAGACTACCGGAAGAATCGATGCAATCAGCAGTAACGCCATGCTGATATTAAAAATTTTCAGATGCCCGGGGTCTTTCAGGAAATGTTGCAGCCCGGCGCCGAACACGAGCCAGATTCCGGCACAGGGAATCGTGATTACCACGAAGGTCAGGCAGATTATCAATACCTGGATAAAAAAGTTGTCGTCCAGCGAGGTATAGGCGGCAAGCGCACTGCTGCCCATGACCCAGGCCTTGGGATTGACCCATTGAAATGCAGCAGCCTGCCAGAAGTTGATCGGCTTTGACTGTTTGATCTCGCTGACACCACCCCGGGTAGTGGCGATTTTCCAGGCCAGGTAAAGCAGGTAGATGACGCCAACGATCTTGATGACTTCGTGCAGAATCGGGTAGAGCTGGAACAGGGTGCCAAATCCCAGTCCGATCAACGCCAGCATCACCGGGAAGCCGATACAGATTCCGAGTAGATGGGGGACGCCACGACGCACGCCAAAATTTAATCCGGTCGTGGTTAACATCACGTTGTTGGGTCCGGGTGTAATCGCTGCGATTACACCGAACAGTACAAATGAAACAAACAATTGCAGTTCGATGAGTTACACCCTGTCAGTCTTTTCTGAAGATCATCCAGCGACGTGGATCCTGGCATTTCGCTGGGCAATCGTGATAACAGGTTAATCATTCATTATTGCCGATACAAAGGCAATTCGATTTTTCGGTCATTCAGGATAGACTTCAGTTCAATTCGATTTACCGGAGAGAACTGGTGTCAGTCAGCCACGAACTGCTCGATGTCGTTGATGAGAACGACAATGTCATCACGGTCAAGACCCGTGGTGAAATTCATGCCCTGGGTTTGATGCACCGCGCGGTTCATATTCTCGTTTTCAATAGCGACGACGAGCTGTTTCTGCAGAAGCGTTCGCTAAACAAGGACGAGCAGCCGGGTAAATGGGATTCCTCGGCTGCGGGTCATCTCGATAGCGGTGAAGACTATGATGACTGTGCGCGTCGGGAAATTGCTGAAGAGCTTGGAATCCAGGTTGATCAGTCTCTCGAGCAACTGTTCAAGTTGCCGGCCTCGCTGCTCACCGGTAACGAACATTGCATGGTATATCGCTGCGTTCACGATGGTCCGATGGTACTGGCTCCGGAAGAGATTGACGATGGACAATGGATCAGCCCGTCGGTCATGGATCGGCGGGTTACGAGTCATGATTCAAGCTTGACCGAATCGGTCTGTTTGATATGGGCGAAGTACCGGACACAGGATAGCGAATCTTCCTGATCATCTTGAACAAACTCGAATCGAAGTTGAGCGGATCAGAATATGGTCGATAACCCTAAGAATTAGTATTAATAATATCTTTATTTAACAAATGTTTAGGAGTCATAGTTAATCTTGTTTAGGGAAATGCGAGGTAATTATGGAATCCCTGATCTCAGTCGTAACGGAATTCTGGAATACGTTAGCTCTGACTTTATGGTTGGTATTGGGTTTGTCGATATCTTTCAGTTTCCACAAAAATGTTTTGTTTTAAATTTAGCTATACAAAAAACCGCCCCGGCGTTTTAATAACGCTTCGATAACGACACAACAGCGGGTGGTGAAATGTCAAAAATTGCTTTAATCGTTGGTGCGGGAAGCGGCAACAGTGCCGCGTTTGCACGTGCGCTTGCCAAAGACGATTACAAGGTTGTGCTGGCCGCGCGAAATATCGCAAAACTCGATTCGCTATGTTCGCAGATCGATGCGCATGCGATTAGCTGCGATGCAACCTCGGTCGATTCGGTCCGTGAGTTGTTCGATTCGATGCAGCGGGAGGTTGGCACCGCCGACGTCGTGCTCTATAACGCCAGTGCCTACACCGCTGGTTCGATTACCAACCTCGATCCCGAACTGGTGCTTGATTCTTTAATGCAGACAGCTTACGGCGCTTTCCTGGTTGCACAGCAGGCTGCAATCGGTATGAAACAGCTTGGCGAAGGTGCGCTTTTCTTTACCGGTGCGACCGCCAGCGTCAAGGGCTTTCCTAATTTCGCGCCTTTTGCGATGGGCAAGTTTGCCTTGCGCGGCCTGGCACAAAGCCTGGCGCGAGAACTCGGTCCAGAGAATATCCACGTGGCACATTTCATCATCGACGGTGGCATCGCCTCCCCGGGACGGGACCTGGGTAGTGAAGACCCTGCAAGCAACAGCAACGATGCCGAGCTCGAGCCCGATGCGATTGCGCAAACCTATATGGCGGTGTTGAAACAGCATCGCAGTGCCTGGACGCATGAAATTGATCTGCGCCCCTGGGCCGAGAATTTCGAGCATGTTGCAGACGGTCGACTATCTGACACCCGACGTGCCGGATCAATTACCCTGGCATGATGTGCCGTTGGTTATTGCCAGCGACATGAGCGTCAAGGAGTACGGTGCCCTGGTTGATAACCCTG
>JARFPR010000321.1 GCA_029288195.1 Gammaproteobacteria bacterium
GTTATACGGGTTGTGAGTCCATCCTATTTTATCGCAACAAAGTTTGAAGCATTTAAAGGGCGGGGAAAGGGGGATTTCTTTAGCCACGATTTAGAGGATATTGTATTCGTCTTAGAAAACCGAAGCCGATTTATACTCGAACTAGCAAAATGCTCAGATGAACTAAAGACTTATTTTGCCAGCCAGGCTACTTCCTTACTTAATGATGATTTCCTAAATGTTCTACCAGGATTACTAAATAATTCAGAATCTACTGGGCCTGTAGTAGATACTTTAAAAATTATGAAATCATGGAGTGCGGAGGAAGCTTAGAAAATTAAACGGACTATTTAATTCTACAGTTCGATTCCGCCCCAGGGCACCAGTTTTATCCGCGAAAACTGGGCCAGACCTTGCATTTCACGTATGTCAAATGTACGACTTGATCCTGTAAACCCCATGTTAGTGAAATTGTAAACGGCTACAGGTTTTCCTTTAGCAGGACTTCGACCCGGATGTTTTCCTGGGCCGCTATGATATCCCGATTGTCGCACCGGGCTCGCAAGATTCGCAGCGCACTGCGAACGGCGTGCCCCGGGTTCTGTGCAACCACCGCGTCAATTTCTTCGTTGAGCAATGCCTTTTCGGTAAACGGCGTCCTTTCATGCGCAACGATCGTCAGCGATCGAAGGTCCTTGCAGTGGGAAATCTGTTCGATCGGTACGCGCGCTTCCGAGTTGATCACGTACACCCCGACAACATCGCTTTCATGTTGAAGTTGGCGCGATATGATGCGTTTTGCCCGGGCTTCATCGCCATGGGTTTCAAGAGATGGTAAGGCTTTCAAGACTGGGAAACAGGTGTTCAGCACCTGATCAAATCCTAAGCGGCGTTGTATGTTACTTAACGATTGCATCGTGTCGGCAATCACCATGACCTTTCCGGAAATTTGCCCCAGGAATCGGCTGATAATTCGGCCTGCCGTCGCACCGGCCGTAAAGTTATCGGCGCCGACAAAATCCAGGTTGCCCAGTTTTTCCTGTCCCGATAAAAATTGCACCACCTTGATATTGCGCTCGCCGAGTCGGGTAATCGCGTCCCGCACCTGGGGCGATTCCGGCGCCATGATTGCGACGCCATCGACTTGATCCCTGTCCAGCGTCGACAGGTAATTTGCAACCATGTGAGGATCCCGCATGTCAAGTTGATCAAAATCAACGTCGGTCATGTCCGAGATTAAATCGGTACTGGCTTCATGGACCTGGTTGATCAGTTCGCGCAGGTATTGATCCCCTGCGGTCGGGAATATAAAGCGAAATGAATAGGTTCGGTTTTTAGCAAGGTTGACCGCGGCAATGTTGCGAACGTAGCCAATACTGGTAATGGCTTGATGAACTCGCTCGCGCGATCGATCGCTGACATTCGGGCGATCATTAAGAACGCGATCGACGGTTGCCAGGCTTACGCCGGCCGCCTCAGCCAGGTCTTTCGTAGTTGGTCGCATGACCTTTCTCAATTGATATTCCCGCTAATCTAAAGGCTGTTTTTGCACAGATCAAGGGCAAAAATCCAAATTATGGGGCACGTACCTCAAAAAAAGCTTGATTTGAGGTACGTACCTCAATTATATTTATACCACATCGCAGTTAAGTCTTGCAATTTAGACAGACAACCTGTGTTAGTGGCAGCTAGTTGGGGACGCCTCAACAAGGACTGCTAAATCGCACATGAATTCGTGCACCAACCATCTCGCTAAAGGCCGAGATGAAACCTGGAGGTTAATAAAATGAAATCCAATGTTTTAAAATCGACGGTAGGTATCAGTATGCTGGCCGTTGCAGCTTTTGGTCCCACTTCTGCAAAAGCAGACGACCTGACGCTGTGCTGGGCCGCATGGGATCCGGCAAATGCACTTGTCGAACTCAGCAAGGACTTTGAAGCGAAATCCGGTCACAACATGAGTTTCGAATTCGTGCCCTGGCCGAATTTTGCGGATCGCATGCTTAACGAATTGAATTCGGGCGGCAAACTCTGCGACCTGATGATTGGCGATTCACAGTGGATCGGCGGTGCAGCCGAAAACGGCCATTACATCAAGATGAATGATTTCTTCAAAAAGGAAGGAATCGATATGGCTGATTTTATTCCAGCGACGGTAACCGGGTATGCGGAATGGCCGAAGGGCACACCGAATTACTGGGCGCTACCGGCGTTCGGTGACGTGGTCGGATGGACTTACCGCAAGGACTGGTTCGCTCGCCCCGCACTCCAGGCGGAGTTTAAAAAGAAACACGGTCGCAAGCTCGATGCCCCGAAATCCCTCGAAGAACTGAAACAGGTCGCCGAGTTTTTCCAGGGCCGCCAGATCGATGGTAAAACGGTATATGGCGCGTCGATCTATACGGAGCGGGGCTCGGAAGGCATTACCATGGGCGTGACCAACGCGCTCTACAACTTTGGTTTCAAGTATGAAAACCCCCAAAAACACTATGATCTGGAAGGTTACGTCAATTCCGCCGGAGCAATAGCCGGGCTCGAGTTTTACAAGGCGCTCTACGATTGCTGCACCCCCCCGGGCTCATCTGACTGGTACATGTCGGAAAATATTGACGCCTACAAGTCAGGCCAGGTCGCCATGCAAATGAATTTTGCCTTTATCTGGCCCGGCGTCGAGTCCGATCCCAATGTCGGTGGCGGAAAATCCGGTTACTTTCCGAATCCGGCAGGCCCGGGCGGACATTTTGCGCAGCTGGGTGGCCAGGGTATCTCGGTTGTTGCCTATTCCGACAAGCAGGACGCCGCGCTGGAGTACATCAAGTG
>JARFPR010000323.1 GCA_029288195.1 Gammaproteobacteria bacterium
CAAGCGGCGGCGCTAGTAGGCCGTGTACAATTCCTGTTCCGCGCCCTCGGCGAGTGCGGCGAACTGGTCCTGCCTGATGCGGGCGTGGAGCTCGAGTTCGGCTGGATCAAACAGGCGCGTGGGTGGTGCGACATGAATCCATTTTTTACCCCGGTCAATGCCTCGGACCAACATCGCGTAATCGCGTTTAGCGACTGACTGTTCCACTTCCGGGGTTATAAACCGAAAGGCCAGGCCGATGCGATCCCGGGCGCTGCGATTCGGTCCCGAAGCGTGGAACATCCGTCCGTGGTGAAACGATACCTGTCCCGGTTGCAGAATAACGTCTATCGCATCATCTTCCTCAACGTCTACCGCAACTTCCTGCCCTCGCGACAACAGGTTAGCAGCATCGAAGGTATCCCGATGCGGCACAATTTGCTGATGGTGCGAGCCCGCAACAAAGCGCATGCACCCTGACTCAACGTTGACGTCAGACAGGGCCAACCAGGCAGTTATTTCCTCGTCGGTTTCACCGAGCCCCCAGTAGGTCAGGTCCTGGTGCCAACTGACAATCTTGTCGGTATGCGCAGCCTTGATAAAAAACTCCGCACTCCACAGCAGGATATTCGGGCCGAGGATTGATTCGATCCGGTCGAGCAGCTGCGACGCCCTTGCTAATTCGCTCACAAAAGGAAGTATGTAATGCGTGTTGGTGCGCAGTAACTGGGTCAGTTCGGATTCGAGTCCCTGCTCTCGCGCCACCGTACGTGTATGCTCGAGTTGCTCGAGGATATTCACTACCTGGTTATTGTCGAAAACTTCCAGCGGAAACAGAAAACCGTCGCGTTGATATTGATCGACTTGCTCGGGCTCAAGTGCGTAACTCATTACCAGGTCACCAGTTCGTTCGGCAGATGATCAATTCTATTCATGTAGACGACGTTATGCGAGCCATTGACAAAGTCAATGCGCGAAATCGAGGTGTTGTGAAAGGCCCAGTTGGCAACCCAGTGATTATCATAGTTGGGCTGGTGTCTTACCACGCCCATGAGTTCGTTGACGAATTGATCGATGAAATCTCCATGCGCCACCAGTGCAATGGATTCATCGCTCTGATCCAGTCGCTGCCTGAATTCGTTTACCACCTTTTGCATACGCGCGATAAAGGCAGCCTCGTTTTCGACCGGTCGGCTCCACCAACCCTCTTCGTTAAATTCTTCCGGCAGCCCGAGTCGCGGAAAGCGCTGCTCGAAATAATCCCGACCAGGACCGGGTAAACCCTGCAGATTGCCATCACCGTCGACATCGTAAATACCGAATTTTTCAAAAATATCTGAAAGTGCGTGCAACTCGAGTTCACAGGCTGCGGCAATGTACTCGGCGGTAAGAATCGAGCGCGTCATCAGGCTGCAGTAGACATGGGTCAAGCCAAAATGAAACCCTTCTGCCTCGCTG
>JARFPR010000442.1 GCA_029288195.1 Gammaproteobacteria bacterium
AGATGAAACCGTGGCAAGAATTTAAAAGCAAGCAAAGCAATACCCTGGCGGGTGCTGATTTTATCTGTGCCGCCGATGAGCTGGGCCTGATCCTGGTTAGTGGCGAAGATGCGGCCGAGTTTCTGCAAAACCAGTTGAGTAACGATATCAACCTGATCGATGAATCTTGTTATCAGCTGAGTTCCTACTCGACTCCCAAGGGACGGATGCTCGGTATATTTCGCGTGATTCAAATATCCAATGGCTACCTGCTGCTAACAACCAGGACCATGGTATTGCCGTTACTCGAACAACTGTTTAAATTTATTGTCCAGTCGCGGGTATCACTTGCGGACGCCAGTGACTATTTCGCGATGATCGCCATACAAACGGAACGCCCGGATCTGAACGGCCTGCTATCGATGCCTGCGGAGCCCGGTACGGTAGTTCAAAACGATAGCGTGATTTCGTTGCAGCTCGAGCCACTTGGGTCCCAACAGCGCTACCTGCTGATGTACTTATCTGCAGAGCAGGCGATTGCTGCCTGGAACGACCTGGCCGAACAATTGCAGGTTGCGGGATTTTCATCCTGGCATCTGTCCGAAATCAAGGCCGGGATTCCGGTGATTTATCCACAGACTAGCGAGGAGTTTGTATTGCAGATGGCTAATCTCGGGGCCCTGGGTGGAGTCAGTTTTAACAAGGGCTGTTATCCCGGACAGGAAATTGTTGCTCGCATGCAATACCTCGGCAAGTTGAAACGACGCATGTTTCTGGCCCGTATAGAGACCGATTGTTTGCCGTTACCGGGTGACGAACTGGTGACTCAGGGCAAGACCGTCGTGGATGGCAGTGGTAAGGTTGTCGATGCCGGGTTTGACCAGGACGGGATTTGCAATTGCCTGTACATTGCGCAGATCGCAAAAGCGGAGGCTGGCAGTTTGGAATTGTTGAAACAACCCGAATCCAGGATCGAGAATATCGAATTGCCCTATAGGCTCGAAAATTAGCTTCGATCTGGCAGCGAAATCAGAATTGACATCTATACTCGGGATTACCAGAATTTATCCCTCGAGAAATAATGAGTATCACCGCAGAATCTATTATTGACGACCTGGAAAACGATCGTCTGCCACTGCCCACTTTGCCCGAAGTCGCGATCAAGGTTCGTGAAACTGCTGAAGATGACGGGGCCTCGATCAGCGATGTTGCCAAAATTATCGAAACCGACGCCGCACTTTCGGCACGCATCGTCCAGGTAGGTAATTCCGCCCTTTATCGGGGCGTCAACCCGGCTGAAACCGTGCAGGCGGCAACCATGCGCATGGGGCTGGATACGGTTCGGACACTTGCCACCAGCCTGGTCATGAAGCAGCTTTTCCAGGCAACCCATCCGCTGGTCGATGTTTACCTGCGTAAAGCCTGGAAGCAAAGTACCGACGTTGCGGCCCTGAGCGCGATGCTTGCGAGGGGGACTGCAAACCTGCAATCGGATAGCGCCCTGCTGGCAGGCCTGACACACTCGATAGGCCTCTCTCCTATCCTGGTTAAGGCCGAAAGTGATACCGCCTTACTCAACGATGAAGAGACTCTGGAACAGCTGCTGTACGAAATTCACCCAATGGTCGGTAGCCAGATACTGAAGCGATGGGGTTTTAGCAGCGCACTGGTAAAGGTGCCTGCCGAACACCTGATGATTAATCGTCATGGTGACAAGGGCGAGGCTGACTATGTCGATATCGTGCAGGTAGCGTTACTGCAAACGCTCGACGATGCACGTCACCCACTGGCGGGTGTAGATCAGAACCAGGTTTCCGCGTTCGATCGTCTCGGTTTACGCGATAGTGTGGAAGAAATAGACATGACCGGCGGCGTTGTGGAGGAAGCAAATGTGATCTGCGGCGGTATCGAGGTCGAAGAAATCAAAGTCGCTATTCGTTAAGCCGCTTCTATTTCGCTTAACATCGCTTCCGGGTCGGTGTAGTTCAATCCAATCGGTGTCAATACCCCATCCTTTTGTACGGCAAGGCTTGGAAAACTGTCGATTCCCATCGTACGCGCGTTATCAATCTCTGCCAATAGTCGCTGTTGCAAGGCATCTGACTCAAGACTTTGCGCAAATCTCTCGACATCGAGCCCGATATCAGCAGCCAGCTCAACCA
>JARFPR010000089.1 GCA_029288195.1 Gammaproteobacteria bacterium
CGAAACGTGACAGACCCTTGTTGGTGCCGAACCAGTAGCTGCCGTCGGCGCCCTGCGCAATCGAATACACAATATTTCCGGCAAGCCCGTCTTTTTCCATAAAATTGGACCAGGTGCCATTACGATAGCGCGTAACGCCTCCGCCCCAGGTGCCTGCCCAGATAGTGTCTTCGTGATCGGCGAGAATGCTGAATATATATCCGGGGTTATAAGTCGCCTTACCATTGTTTAGAATCCCGAGATCGTGTCGTGACCGGGTGCCGAGGCCGGTATTACGGCTAAAGGGTAACGCCTCGGGATTATCACCGCCGAGGCCATCCTGATGGCCCCAGGAAGTCCAGTTGTCACCGTCAAAGCGACTGACACCGCCCTCGGTGGCGAACCAGACGGCGCCCTTGCTATCGACGCTGATGCCGTAAACCCACTCGTTGATCAACTCCTTGACATAGGTTTCGAATTCATCGGTATCCCGATTCAGGTAATTGGCACCCGCCCAGGTCCCAATCCACAAACCCCCGTCGTGATCATTGGCGAAGGCATAGATCCAGTAGTCTGCCAGCCCATGCATCGGGAAATAGGTTTTCCAGTCGCCATCCTTATAACGTGACATACCGCCGGCATTGGTGCCGAACCATTTGTTTCCATCCCGATCGATGCCGATACCGAACACATATTCGTTCGCGAGGCCATGATCGCGGGTAAAGGTATTCACCAGCGTGTGGTTGTCCAGGTCGATTTCATTAACCCCGAGAGAGGTGCCGACCCAGAGGCGATTGGTGTCGGCCTCAATCGCAAGCGAGCGCACATAGACCGTGGGACCGACTTTGAATACTTCCAGGACTTGCGGTAATGCCGACTTTGTTGCCGGTTGTAATTGACTGGTTTTCGGTTCAGTCGACGGTGCTGCCGAAGTTTCAATGCTGGCCGAATCGTCGCTGCAGGCAGCAATGGCGATCAGTAACAGACACAGGATCCCCGAGCGCCGATAATCCATTAGAGCAATATCCGGATGTAGGCGATGACGTCGAAGGTTTGCTGTTCGGTCAGAATGCCCCGATAAGCCGGGCAAGCGTTTTTGCCACTTTGGATCCGTTTGAGCAGTGCGTGATCCGATTGCATTAATCCCTGACCGCGTTTGAAATCAGGCGCTCCCGCCATACTTGCACTACCGTTGGCACCATGGCACATGGCGCAATGGCGTTGATAAATTTCGCGCCCCTCGTTGATATCCGATGCCTGCGCAACGTTTGCGACCACGAGCAGTATAAGTATCAGTGAATACGGGATTTTAATCTTCATAACAGGTGCTTATTCCGGTTGATTAATCTTTTCATCCCACGCAGCCGCTTGTTGTGGATCGACTGGCAATCCCAGTTGCCCGAGCGTGTATGCCTTCTTGATGCGTCGCATCGAATTCTGGTCGCCGAGACTGGCTGCCCTCAGGTACCACTCTATGGCGCGATTCTGGTCCGGCTCGAACCCCAGCTGCCCGTGTTCCAACGCATACGCATAAACCCGCATTGCCTGAATGTGGTCTAGTTGTGCCGCCTGTTTGATCAATTGGCCACCTTTTATGGGATCTTTTGCAGTACCTTCGCCTTTGGAATACATACTACCCAGACCAAACAGACCAGCCGCATCGTTACTGTCGGCTGCTTTCTGGTACCAGTAGAAAGCCTCGGTATCCTTTTCAGCGGCATCCAGTATATAAGCCAAGGTGGTCTGTGCAGGCGCGTAACCCTGTGCCGCCGATTTTTCCAGCAGCTGCATGCCTTCGATCAGGTTGCCCTTGCGGTATTCTTCGATGCCTTGATCACCATCGGACTTAGCGTCTGCCTGCAGCGCTGAAGGGAGCAGTAAAAGCAGTGCCATCAAACAGATTAAAGTGTTGAAATTGCTTGCACTTACAGCTCGTCTCATTGCTCAGTGCTCAATCGGTGTGTCAAGTTTGCGGTAAAGGCTAGAAACACCGATACCCAGGCGGTTAGCCGCGATCTTTCGATCGCCTTTAGCTTCGTCAATCGCTGCCTTGATTATGGCCTGCTCATAGCTTCGCAATTGGTTCTTGAGGCTGTTCTGGCAGTTGGTCGATTTCTCGTCCGCGACGTGCTCGGATGACCGAATATTCTGCGGCAAATCTGAGATATCGATGGTTCCGTTTTCCGACAGGATCAAAGATCTCGCCACGACATTCTGCAACTCGCGCACGTTGCCGGGCCAGCTATAGGTTAGCAGGGATTGCATCGCAGCCGGCCGTATTTCGATCGGCTCGGGTAGCCCCATGTTCTGACTTTCCTGATGGATGAAAGTCCTGATAAGCTCGGGCAGGTCTTCCTTTCTTTGTTGCAGCGAGGGCAACGGGATCTGGAACACATTGAGACGGAAGTACAGGTCTTCGCGGAAAGTGCCTTCTTGTACCATCTGCTCTAAATCCTGATTGGTCGCGGCAATGATACGGACATTGATTTTTCTGGGTTGTTCGCTGCCAATGGCGCGCACGTTCTGATCCTCGATAACGTGCAACAGCTTTACCTGCAGGTTAATCGGTAGCTCCCCAATCTCATCGAGAAATATCGTGCCCTGATCGGCTTCGACAAACAATCCGCGCTTTGCCTTGCTAGCCCCGGTAAACGCCCCCTTCGTGTGACCAAAAAACTCACTTTCGAGCAGGTTCTCGGGAATAGCGCCACAGTTGACGGGAATAAATGGCCGATCGCTTCGCTGGCTGTTCTGATGGATTAAATCGGCGATAGCAGTCTTACCTGAACCACTTGGCCCGGTTATCAATACAGTACTGTTGGTCTGTGCAACTTTGCGTACCAGTCGTTCGACAGTTTGCATCACGGGTGAATTCATAATCCAGGTTTCACTGCTCTGGTTTTTAATCAATTCGCGCAGAACCTTGTTTTCTGATTTGAGATGGATAACGTCGGCGAGCTGTTCCATTCGATTGAGAAAATCCTCATTGCGCAATGGCTTTAGCATGTAGTCGTAGGCGCCGGCGCGCATTGCATCGATGGCGGTATTGACCGACGCATAGGCGGTCATCATCAGGAACAGGGTGTCGATACCCTGCTGGCGTGCTTTTTCAACAACATCGATTCCGCTGATATCAGGCATGCGAATGTCGCACAGAGCGACATCGATATCGCCTTTGGCGAGACGTGCCAATCCCTCTTCGCCATCGGCTGCAATCGAAACCGTGTGACCCGCATCGGTAGCGACTTTCGACAGTATCTGTCGTATCGCGGGCTCGTCATCGATGATTAAAAGTTGTAGCGAAGGCATATTAATTACCCGTTTAAACCGTTGAGCCGTGTTACTGCGCTGGCTTTATCGCCTGCTTCAAGTAACTGCTCGATTAAATTCTGATCCCAGGATATGGCTTCGCTGATACGCCGGGTGATTACTCCCCGTGGCGAGACGATAAACGTCTCTGGATAGGTCTTGATCCCGAGCTGCTCGGAAGCGAGCCGAAAGTTGTCGTCCTGAAAATTACGAAAGTAGATTTTATACTGCAACAAAAATTCACGGATCAGATTACTGTCCTCGTCGACCGAGACGCCGATCACCGCAAAGCGGTCCGCATCGAGTGATTCGCTCAATTTCTGTAACTCCGGCATTTCGCTGCGGCACGGGGCACACCAGGTTGCCCAGAAATTGATTAGCAGGGTTTTGCCTTTAAAATCGATCTCCTCTCCACTGATATGGGAGATCTGATCGAGCGCTGACAGCGGAAAGATTTCACCTGCCTCGGGAGATTGATTAACCGCATCACTGCAGCCCGTTAATCCCTGCACCAATAGACCGATACATAGCATTTTCGCAAGCTGGTTGCTCCTCTGCTGTTGAAGACTGAATGCAAATGTATTCATGATTCGTAATTAGTTAGCAATTCGAGTGCCATCCTTAAAACGGAACGATTGACAAACCGAACTCTGTCAATAAAAACGGTAAAATTAATCGCTTATGGGAATTGAATGTCATCGGTAGTGTTCAAAGGCTCGAGAATTTATCGTTGAAAGTTGGAAATTTATCTCAAAAATGAGAATCAAAATGTGCATTGTCTCAAATATGAGAATTTATTTCTTGCTTATCCGGTAGAAAGCTTCATCGATATAACTGATAATCTGCTGGATCTCGGTGTCACGGAGCACGTTTTTCCAGGCTGGCATAGACGTATTTTTGAGGCCATTACGGATACGCTTCAGTAATAAATCCCGTGTTATTTGACTCATAAAATTAGCATCGGTCAGATTGCGTGGCTTCGGTTCGAGAAAACTGCCGATCCAGTTATCGCCGGTGCCATCCGCCGCGTGGCAAAACGCGCAGTTTTGTTGCCATAATTTTTTACCCTCGCTAGCTTCAACAGATAGATTTTCCGGTACTGGCGCGATATCGTGTTTGGCATAAATACTGGCTGATGAAACGGCATCGACGGTGGTGTGGGAGTAATTGTTGCGCGGGTAGGAAACCGATTGCTTACTCCAGATTTCACCCTCATCGCTAACCACGGCGCGATCATGGCAGGTAACACAACTGTTTAAATACAGTCGCTTGCCGCGTGTCTGGGCAGGGCTTAGTTGCAACCAGGGCTTATCCAGTGGGATTGCTCCGGTGGCAAATGGAAAGGCGTCCTGGTAGCGATCGTGATTTGGCCATCCGTTTGCAGCGGTGTGGTAGCGGGTGTTCGGACGTTGCTCGAGCATAAACTCGGTGCGTACAAATTCGACCACGGCGCTAATCTCCTGATCTTTCAGCACCCTGTAAAAACCATGCATTGCGGTCCCCGGTTTGCCGTCTTTGACAGTTTTGATCATAGATTGGCGGGACAGGGATTTCGGATTGGTCTGAGTAAAGTCGCGAGGGGCAGGGCTTAGATAGGTGCTCGTGAGCGTTTTTGCATCACCGGAATAGCCATGGCAGAAATAGCAGCGGTAGTTGTATATGGTTCGTCCCTGTTCATGAAGACCCTCATCGACATAGTGGAAGTCGGTCCCGGTTGCAGGCAGGGTGAAAAAAACCAGTAGTAACAGTAACGCGTGATAAAACAAGGACATGGCTATGTCGTTAGGGTTGGATAAATGCGGTAAACACGTACTCGCCAACGTCCGCGATCTGTTGTGCGTCAAAAACCTTTTCCCAGGCGGGCATTTCGGTGCGTAGCTTACCTTTACTGATGATGCGCTGTAGTGCCGGTCGATTCAGTGAGGCACGTGAGGCAG